>JAHWKQ010000055.1 GCA_019347785.1 Actinomycetota bacterium | reverse complement strand
GGGCGGCGACCCGCAGCAGCCCCTGGCGCTGGCAGGCGGCCAGCGCGGCCGCCGCGCCCTCCAGCCGTCGGGCCGACCCCGCGCCTCCTCGCCCGGGGCCTTCCCCGCCGGACGCTCGTGTCATCGCCGCCACGCAGTCGCGCTGCACGGCCTCCGCGCCGGCGGGAGCCAGGTCGCCGCACAGCGCGTCGACCGCCTCCCGCCGTCGCACGAGCAGGTCGCCGAGGGCGTCACTGGCCCCGGCGACGACGCCGGCGCGGCGCAGCAGCTCAGGACGGGCACGCAGCGCCGCCCAGTCCTCCGGGCGACGTTCGGCCAGCCTGGCCAGCGTCGACAGGGCGGCGGGTGGATGGGCCCCGGCGCGCAGGGCCTCGGCCACCAGTGGCGCGGGGCCGGTCGGCCCGCCCTCGTCCCAGGCGCCGAGGGTCCGCAGCTGGGGGACGGCGCCCGGGAGGTCCAGGCCCAGCCGGGCCAGCAGCGCCTCGCGGCGCGTCCGCTCGGACAACCCGCGTCCGGGCCCCTCAGCCATGCGGCCTAGAGCATGGGCAGGTACCGGCGCAGCTCGAAGGGCGTGACCTGCGAGCGGTACTCGTCCCACTCGACGCGCTTGTTGCGCAGGAAGAAGTCGAACACGTGCTCGCCCAGCGCCTCGGCCACGAGCTCGGAGTCCTCCATGACGCCCAGCGCCCCGTCGAGGTTGAGCGGCAGGCTGGTGATCTCGGCGGCGCGCCGCTCGTACTCGGTCATCTCGTAGATGTTGTCCTCCGCCTCCGCCGGCAGCTGGTAGTCCTTCTCGATGCCGCGCAGCCCGGCGGCGAGCATCACCGCGAAGGCCAGGTACGGATTGCAGGCCGGGTCGGGCACCCGGAACTCGATGCGTGTCGAAGACGACTTCTTCGGCTTGTACATCGGCACGCGCACGAGCGACGAGCGGTTGTGGCGCCCCCAGGAGACGTACGTGGGCGCCTCGAAGCCGGGCACCAGGCGCTTGTAGGAGTTCACCCACTGGCAGCACACCGCAGTGATCTCCCGCGCGTGGGCCAGCAGTCCGGCGATGAAGCTCTTCGCGACCTTCGACAGGTGGTAGGGGTCACCCTGCTCGTAGAAGGCGTTGGAGTCGCCGTCGAACAGCGAGACGTGCGTGTGCATGGCGCTGCCCCAGTGACCGGCCAGGGGCTTGGGCATGAAGCTGGCGTAGATGCCGCGCTCCATGGCCACCTCCTTGACCACCAGCCGGTACGTCATGACGTTGTCGGCCATGGTCAGCGCGTCGGCGTAGCGCAGGTCGATCTCGTGCTGGCTGGGCGCCACCTCGTGGTGGGAGTACTCCACGGAGATCCCCATGGCCTCCAGGGTCTGGATCGCCTGGCGGCGGAAGTCGGACTGCACGTCCAGCGGGGTGAGGTCGAAGTAGCCACCGTTGTCCAGAGGCGTGGGGTCGTCGGCCCCACGGAACAGGAAGAACTCCATCTCCGGGTGGACGTAGAAGGTGTAGCCCATGTCGGCGGCACGGGCGAGGTTGCGCCGCAGGACCTGGCGGGGGTCGGCGGCGAACGGCTCCCCCTGGGGGGTGCGGATGTCGCAGAACATCCGCCCGACGCCCGGCGACTCCCCTCGCCAGGGCAGCACCTGGAACGTCGACGCGTCGGGCACGGCCAGCATGTCCGACTCCTGCACCCGCGCGAAGCCGTCGACCGCGGAGCCGTCGAAGCCGATGCCCTCGCTGAAGGCCCCCTCCAGCGCCGAGGACGTGACCGAGACCGACTTGAGCATGCCCAGCACGTCGGTGAACCAGAGGCGCACGTAGCGGATGTCGCGCTCCTCGACGGTCCGCAGTACGTACTCCTGCTGCTTGTCCACGTCGTCCGCCTCCCACTCGGCCCCCGGGTCGGGAGGCGAATCGTAGCGCCCGGGCGGTCCCGCGGGACGCGGACCGGACCCCGGCGCCACGACCGTGCGCCGGTGGGTGGCGGCGGCTACTCGCGCCCGGCCGGCGCCCGTGCCGAGCCGGCGTGGCCGGCCGCGCCGCTCGGCGCGTTCGTGTGGGCGGCCCCACCGTAGGTCTGGGGACCGACGGCGAACTCGGGGTAGCCGTACATGCCGTGCTCGTGGAGGTCCAGTCCCTCGATCTCCTCGTCCTCGCCGACACGCAGCGCCCCCGCCGCCTTCAGGGCGGTGACGACCAGGGCCGTGGCGGACCCCACGAAGGCGGTCACGGCCACGGTGCCGACCACCTGGCTGCCCAGCAGGCCCAGGCCGCCGCCGTGCCACAGCCCGACGTTGTCGGCGGTGTTCGCGAACAGCCCCACCCACCAGGTGCCGAGGATGCCGCACGTCCCGTGGACGCTGAAGGCGCCGACGGCGTCGTCCACGCGCAGACGGTCGACCGCGGCGACGGACAGGACGACGAGCACCCCGGCGGCGAGCCCGACACCCAGCGCCGCGATGGGCCCGACCTGGTCCGCCCCGGCGGTGATGCCGACCAGCCCGGCGAGCACGCCGTTGCACGTCATCGACATGTCCGGCTTGCCGAAGCGCACCCAGGTGTACAGCAGCGACGACACGCCCCCCGCACAACCGGCCAGGGCCGTGGTGAGCAGCACCGGCCCCAGCAGGGCGCCGTCGGCGGCCAGCACCGACCCGCCGTTGAAGCCGAACCAGCCGAAGAACAGGACCAGCGTCCCCAGCACCGTCAGCGGGGCGGCGTGGCCCGGCATCGCGTGCGCCCTGCCGTCGCGCGAGAACTTGCCGAGCCGGGGGCCGAGCAGCGCCGCGGCCGTCAGGCCGGCGACCCCCCCGGTCAGATGCACGATGGTGGAGCCGGCGAAGTCGTAGAAGCCCAGGGCGTCCAGCCAGCCGCCGCCCCACTTCCAGTGCCCGACGACCGGATAGATGAGCACGGTCATCGCGACCGACAGCCAGATGTAGCCGGAGAACCTCATGCGCCCGGCGACGGCGCCGGACACGATGGTCGCGGCGGTTGCGGCGAACACCGCCTGGTACATGAAGTCGGCGGCCACGAACGGGTCGGCGGCGATCCCGTCGGTGTAGCTGCCCGGCGCCAGCGCGAACGTGTCGCTGCCGATCAGGCCGGCGACGCTCGCCCCGTACATCAGCCCGAACCCCACGAGGAAGTAGGCGGGCATGCCGAACATCATGTCGGCCATGTTCTTCATGAGGATGTTGGCGGTGTTCTTCGACGAGCTGAGCCCGCTCTCGAGCAGCGCGAACCCGGCCTGCATGAAGAAGACCAGCACGATCGCCAGCATGAAGAAGACCACGTCGAGGTTGAACTGCACGGTGGCGACGTCCCCGCCGCCCTGCGCGAACGCGGGAGTCCCCACCGACAACGTGGCGAGAAAGACCCCGGACGTGACCAATCCTCTGCGCACCAGCACCGCCTCCGATCCGGCCCTGCGACGTGCCGCACGGTAGGCACGGGTGCTTTCGGGGTCGTTGCCCGCGTGTTTCGCTCCGGTAAAAGGCGGCCGCCGGGGCGTCGGGCCGCGGCGGCCCGGGCACAACCAGCGTGATGCGTCTGGCCCTGTCACAGCTCAACCCGCTCGTGGGCGACGTGGCGGGCAACACGACCGCGATCCACGAGGCGTACCGCGCGGGGGTGGCCGCCGGCGCCCGCGTGGTCGTCACCGGCGAGCTGGCGCTGACCGGCTACCCGCCGGAGGACCTGGTGCTCAAGCCGGCCTTCGTCGACGCGGTGGGCGACGCCCTGCGGGACCTGGCCGCGCAGGTGGGGGACGTCCCCCTGGTCGCGGGCTTCGTCGAGCGCCTGCCCGAGGAGCGGTCGCCGTCGTGGCGACCGGTGGCCAGCGAGGCGACGACGTACCCGGCGTTGGGCAACGCGGCCGCGGTGCTGCGCGACGGTCGCGTCGAGGGGGTGTACCGCAAGCGGCGGCTGCCCAACTACGGCGTGTTCGACGAGGCGCGCTACTTCCGGGCCGGCACGGGCTGTCTGACCTTCGAGGTCGACGGCATCCGCCTGGGCGTGACGATCTGCGAGGACCTGTGGGGCGAGGGAGGGCCCGTGCAGGACACGGTCGCCGAGGGGGCGCGGGTGGTGCTCAACCTCAACGCCAGCCCGTACTCCCGTGGCAAGCGGGCCGAGCGTGAGCGGTGGGCCGGGCACCACGCACGGGCCGGTGGTGTGTGGCTCGTCTGGCTCAACCAGGTCGGAGGCCAGGACGAGGTCGTCTTCGACGGCGACTCGCTCGTCATGGGCCCCGACGGGACCGTGCGCGCGCGGGGCGCGCAGTTCGCCGGAGACCTCGTCGTCGTCGACGTCCTCGACGCCTCCGGCCCCGGGCCCACCGACCCGCCCCGGCTGGGACCCGTGGCCGAGGTCTACGCGGCGCTCGTGCTCGGCACCCGCGACTACGTCCGCAAGAACGGCTTCGACGGGGTGCTGGTCGGCGTCTCCGGCGGCGTCGACTCCGCGCTGACGACCGCGGTCGCCGTCGACGCCCTGGGCGCCGACGCGGTGACGGCCGTGGCGATGCCGTCCCCCCACACCTCCCCCGAGTCCTCTCGCGACGTGAAGGAGCTGATCCGGGCGCTGGGGTGCCGCGGTATGGAGCTGCCGATCGAGGCGGTGATGCGGGCCTTCGACGCGGCGCTGTCGGAGCCCTTCCAGGGCACCGAGGCCGGCGTCGCCGAGGAGAACCTGCAGTCGCGCATCCGCGGGACGCTGCTGATGGCGCTGTCGAACAAGTTCGGGCAACTGGTCCTGGCCACCGGCAACAAGAGCGAGAGCGCCGTGGGCTACGCCACGCTGTACGGGGACATGGCCGGCGGCTACGCGCCCATCAAGGACGTGCCCAAGACCCTCGTGTACGAGCTGTGCCGGCACCGCAACGAGGCCGGTCCCGCCATCCCGCCCGCGGTCATCCACAAGGCGCCGACCGCCGAGCTGCGCCCCGGCCAGCTGGACACCGACGCGCTGCCCGACTACGCCACCCTCGACCCGGTGCTGGAGCTGTACGTCGAGCAGGACCGCCCGGTGGGCGAGATCGTGGCGGCCGGCTACGACGAGCGGACGGTTCGTGAGGTGGCCCGCCTCGTCGACCGGGCCGAGTACAAGCGCCGCCAGGCGCCGCCGGGGATCAAGATCACCGCCCGCGCGTTCGGCAAGGACCGCCGCCTTCCCATCACGCAGGCCTGGTCCGGGTGAGCGTCCCGGTGGGCGCGCTGGAGGGTCAGGCCCCACCCTCCCGGCGCAGGCGGATCGTCACGGGCCCGTCGGCGACCATGTCGATCACCATGTGCGCCCCGAACACCCCGCGCGCACAGGGCACCTCCAGCGCGGCGCAGTAGGCCTCGTACAGCCGCTCGGCGGAGGCCGGCTCGGCGGCCGCGACGAACGAGGGGCGATTGCCCCGGCTCGCGTCCCCGTACAGCGTGAACTGGCTGATCGCCAGGACGTCCCCGCCGGCGTCGGCGACCGAGCGGTTCATACGCCCGGCTTCGTCGGCGAACACCCGCAGCCGGGACGTCTTGCGGCCCAGCCATCGCGCGTCCTCGGCCGTGGAGGCGCGCCCCACGCCGACGAGCGCCACGAGACCCCGGCCGATGCGCCCGGTGACCCGCCCCTCGGCGCTGACGGCTGCGGAGCGCACGCGCTGCACCACGACCTGCACACCGGCCACGGTAGACGCCTCGGCGGACCCGGACCCTACACTGGCCGCGCCGCTGGACCCGTCGGCGTCGCCGTGTCGGGGGCGACCGGGCCGGCAGGCAGGAGTGATCGTGATGAGCAGTGACGCCTCGGGGCAGCGCCCTCTGACCGTGCACGACCTCGTCGCCTACAAGCAGGCGGGCGAGCGCTTCGCCATGCTCACGGCCTACGACTACCTCACCGCCCGGGTCCTCGACGAGGCCGGCGTGCCGGTCCTGCTCGTGGGCGACTCCCTGGGCATGGTGGTGCTGGGCTACGACTCGACGGTGCCGGTGACCGTCGAGGAGATGCTGCACCATACGCGCGCCGTGAGCCGGGGCGCCCGGCGCGCGGTCGTGGTCGGCGACATGCCCTTCATGAGCTACCAGGGCTCGCCCGACGAGGCGCTGATCACCGCCGGTCGCTTCCTGAAGGAGGCCGGCGCGACGGCGGTGAAGCTGGAGGGCGCCGGGCCCGTCGTCGACCTGACCGCCCGCCTGGTGGGGGCCGGGGTGCCCGTCATGGGCCATCTCGGGCTGACCCCCCAGCACGTCCACCGGCTGGGCGGCTTCAAGGTGCAGGGCCGCGGTGACGGCGAGGCGGGGCGCATCGTGGGCGACGCCCGGGCACTGCGCGACGCGGGGGCGTTCGCCATCGTCCTGGAGGCCGTACCGGCCGAGGTCGGCCGACGCGTCACCCAGGCCGTCGACGTGCCCACGATCGGCATCGGGGCCGGGCCCCGCACCGATGCGCAGGTCCTGGTCGTGTCGGACATGCTGGGGATGACCGGCGGGCGGCTGCCCCGCTTCGTCAAGGCCTACGCGGACATGCGCGGCGTCGTCTCGGACGCGGCGAAGACCTTCCAGGCCGAGGTGGCCAGCGGCGACTACCCCGGCCCCGAGCACACCTACTAGTAGCCGGCGCCTGTCAGGCTGGTTCCCGCCTGGGTAAGCGGGGTGACAAGCCCTCACGACGAAGCGACGACCTCGGCTGCCAGGGCGGAAAGCTCGCGCAGCGCAGTGGCCGTGAGCGGGCCGTGCCAGGTCAGCAGCTCGCCGTCGATGAAGCGGTTTGGCACCGCCACGCCGAGCAGCTCGTGCACGGCCGGCACGTCGTCGCTGCCGAAGGCGTAGGGCTCACTGGGCAGCAGCACGACCTCGGGGCCCAGCACGAGCGCCGGGTCAAGGCCCGGCCACGGGTCGTCGAACCCCGACAGAACGTTGGCGAAGCCGCAGCACGTGAGCAGGTCGTCGACGTAGGTGTCCGGCCCCACAGCCCGCCACGGTCGGCGCCAGATCAGCGTCAGCGCCGCCAACGGCCGCTCGGGCCGGCGACGCCGCGCCTGCTCCCGGGCGGCGTCGAGGTCGGCGAGCAGCGGCTCGGCCCGGGCGGGCCGGCCGACGAGATCGGCGAGGCGGCGGATGAGCGCCGCGACGTCCCCCACCCTGCGCGGATGCGTGACGACAAGCTCAATTCCCGCGGCGGCCAGGGCGTCGACGTCGTCGGCGCGGTTCTCCTCGAGGTTCACGACGACGGCGTCGGGGGCAAGCGCCGCCACGCGGTCCACCGACGGGTTCTTCGTCCCGCCCACGCGCGCGGCACCCGCGGGAACGCCGCGGGTGCACCAGTCGGTGACCCCCACGACGCGGTCCCCGGCGCCCAGCGCCGCCAGCGCATGGGTGACGCTGGGCACCAGCGAGACGATCCTGCCCGCGGCCACGGCCCGGCCCGGGCGGCTCAGCCGTCGCGCGTGGGGGTGTGCTCGCCGCCCTCGACGGCCCGCGCGAGCACGAACAGGTAGTCGCTGAGCCTGTTGAGGTAGCGCAACGGGACGTCGTCGGTCAGCCCCTCGACCCGGTACAGGCGCACGACCTGGCGCTCGGCGCGGCGCACGATGGTGCGCGCCAGGTCGATCGCGGCGCCCGGGGCGCGTCCGCCCGGCACCGTGAACGCCTGCGGCAGCGGGTAGCGCTCGGTGAGCTCGTCGATGTCGCGCTCCAGCGACTCGACCATCTCGCCGGTCACCCGCCCCACGCCGGCGTCCAACCGGTCCCACTGGCTCACGTCGGTGGCCAGCTGCGCGCCCACGACGAACAGCTCCCGCTGCACCCGCAGGACGGCGTCGCGCCACGCGGGCTCCCCGGCCAGCGACGCGCGGGCGATCCCGAGCACCGACACCGCCTCGTCGGTGGTGCCGTACGCCTCCGTGCGCGCGTCGTCCTTGTCGACGCGGCCGCCGTACAACAGCCCCGTGGTGCCGTCGTCGCCCCGCCTTGTGTACACCCTCATCGCGTGACGCCCTCCAGGCGCAGGCCCGTGTGGGCCGAGTAGCGGCGGTTGACGCTCAGCAGGACCGCGGTCATGTCCTCGACGGCGCCGGCCAGCCGCAGTGGCCCCGCGTCGAGCGCGCGGACGCCGGGCACCAGCTCCGCCAGGGTGGCCACGACGGCCTTGGCGTCGTCGTCGTCGCCGGTCAACAGCACGTCGCACCCCAGCGGCTCCTCGACGCGGCGCAGCCGGGCGGCCGGCACGTGTTGGAAGGCCCCGACCACGCGCGCGCCGGGCAGCAGCTGCGCGCACTCCTGCGCCGCGGAGCCCGCGTCGACCCGCAGGGGCCGGGGGACGCCGTCGACGAAGGCCACCGGGTTCGCGCAGCTGACGACCACCTTGCCGGCGACCCGGTCGGCCAGCGGCGGCAGCGTCGGGCGCTGCGCCGCGTACGGAAGTGTGACGAGCACGACGGCGGCGCCGGCGGCCTGCGCGTTGGTGACGCCGGCGACGTCCCGGCCCGGCTGCGACAGCCTGGCGGCCACATCCGCGGCGCGAGCCTCGTCACGGCTGCCGAGCAGCACGCGGTGCCCCGCCCCGGCGAAGCGCACCGCCAGGCCACGACCCAGCGGCCCGGTGCCGCCGACGAGGCCGATCGTGGCGGCTGGCTGATCGTCCGGGCCGTTCCCCGCCCCGGCGGCGGGGACGGGGTCAGACGACACGCGCGGGCTCCTCCTCCTCCTCCTCCTCGCGCTGCTCCTCGACGGGCTCCGGCACCGGGGCGGGCACCTCGCGCACCGAGGCCGCGCCCCGCAACAGCGCCCGCTGGTGGGGCTCGACGGCGGACTGCACGAGCGAGAGCGCCTCCTCGCCGGTGAGCGACTCGCGCTCGACGAGCGCCTCGGCCATCGCGTCGAGACCGGCGCGCAGCTGCTCGAAGCGCTCCACGACCTCCTGCAGCGCCATGCCGAGGATGCGCTGCACCTCCGAGTCGATCGTCTCGGCGGTGCGCTCGGAGTACTCGTGGCCGCGGGCCAGCTCCTCGCCGAGGAAGACCTGCTGCTGGTCACCGTAGCCGACCGGACCGAGGGCCTCGCTCATGCCGAACTCGCGCACGACGGCCCGCGCGAGCCGCGTGGCCTGCACGAGGTCGTGCTGGCCGCCGGTCGTCGGCTGGCCCAGCACGACCAGCTCGGCGGCGCGCCCACCGAGCATCACCTTCAGGCGCGCGTCGAGGTAGCTGCGCAGGTAGATGTGGCGCTCGTCGATGGGCAACTGCGTCGTGACGCCCAGGGCCATGCCCACGGGCAGGACGGTCACCTTGTAGACCGGGTCGGCCTCCTCCTGCAGGAAGGCGGCCAGCGCGTGGCCGCCCTCGTGGTAGGCGACCGTGCGCTTCTCGTCCTCGTCCAGGCGCAGGCTGGAGCGCTCACGCCCGATCGTGTGCCGCTCCCGCGCCTGCTCGAGGTCCACCATGCGGACCTCGTCGGAGCCGCCGCGCACGGCGATGAGCGCGGCCTCGTTGACGAGGTTCTTCAGGTCGGCGCCGCTCATGCCGGGCGTCCCGCGGGCGAGGGTGCGCAGGTCGACGTCGGCGGCGATGGGCTTTCCCCGGACATGGACGTTGAGGATCTCCACCCGCTCCTCCAGGGTGGGCAGGGGCACGACGATCTGCCGGTCGAAGCGCCCGGGACGCTGCAGCGCGGGGTCCAGCACGTCGGGGCGGTTGGTGGCGCCCATGATGACGACGCCCTCGCTGCCCTCGAACCCGTCGATCTCGCCGAGCATCTGGTTGAGGGTCTGCTCGCGCTCGTCGTGGCCACCGCCCAGGCCCGCCCCACGCTTGCGTCCGATGGAGTCCAGCTCGTCGACGAAGATGATGCACGGCGCGTTCTGGCGGGCCGTCTTGAACAGGTCCCGGACACGGCTGGCGCCGACGCCGACGAACATCTCCATGAAGTCCGAGCCCGTGACGGAGATGAACGGCACGCCGGCCTCGCCGGCGACCGCCCGCGCCACCAGCGTCTTGCCGGTGCCCGGGGGACCGACGAGCAGCATCCCCTTGGGCACCTGGGCGCCGGCCTTGCGGAAGCGCTCGGGCTCCCGCAGGAACGACACGACCTCCTGGACCTCCTCTTTGACCTCCCGGTAGCCGGCGACGTCCGCGAAGCGGGTCGTGGGCTCGTGCGGCTTGTGCACCTTGGCGGTGGACTTGCCGATCTGGCCGAGCGGGCCCATCTGCCCGCGCGCCTGGCGGCTCATCCACCAGAAGAAGAAGCCGAAGATGAGCAGCGGGAACAGCCAGATGGCGAAGAAGCTGAGCAGGCCCTCGCCCTCGGGGCGCGCGGCGATGCGCACGCCGTTGGACTCCAGGAAGCCCTCGATGCCCTGCTGGCCGACGACGAGCTCCGGCGGCAGCGTGGTCGAGAACTGCTCGCCGTCGCGGAACTCCCCCTCGACGCCCTGGCCGGTGACGACCACTTCCTGCACCCGCCCGTCGCGGACCGCGGCCTTGAACTCGCTGTAGCTGACGGCCTCGTCGGCGCCGAGGCTCGGCAACAGGAAGAGCAACCCGAAGACGAGCAGGACGGCCACCGCCAGTCGTGTCCGGTTGGCGCGGTCCACGGCACCTCGCTTGTCGCTCGGGCCGCGCCTCGGGCGACCCGCCCGTGTATTCCCTGAACGCTACCTGGCCTACCGGCCGTCGCAGCCAGGTTACGCTGCCGCTGTCCGCCCCGCCCGCCGCACCCCGTCACACCCGTCACACCGGCTGGCGCCGTCCGCCCGGCCCTTTCACTTCCCCCCGCCAGGCGCGCGGCCGCGCCGACCGCCGAGGAGGTGGCCGTGCCCGTCGCCCGACCGAGACCGTTCCCCGACCTCACCGGCCCCGAGGTCGCCCGTGCGCTGCGGGGCAGGGACCCGCTCGCCCTGGCCGAGCTGCTGCGGCGCACCGTCGACGGGGCCCACGGCTGCGCCCGCCGGCTGGTGGGGCGGGGCGGCGACGTGGAGGACCTGCTCGGCGCCGTGTACGCCGAGGCGTGGGCTCGCCCGCCGGGCGCGGTCGCCCTGGGCGGCTGGGCCCGCGCGGAGTGCTTCCGACTCGGAACGGGGCTGCTGCGCCGCCGCGGCAGGCCACCGGCGTCGGCGGCCCTGGCGGCGCTGCTGCCGGACCTGCCCGCCCCCGCG
>JAHWKQ010000239.1 GCA_019347785.1 Actinomycetota bacterium | reverse complement strand
AGGGGCTGCTGCGGGTCGCCGCCCGCGACCTGCTGGGGCTGGCCAACACCACGGCCGCGGCCGGGGAGCTGGCCGACCTGGCCGCTGGGACGCTGCGGGCCGCCCTGGCCCACGTCACCGGGCTGTTGGAGCCCCAGGCCCGCCTGGCGATCGTCGCCATGGGCAAGCTCGGTGGCCGGGAGCTGAACTACGTCAGCGACGTCGACGTGATGTTCGTCCACGACGGCGACCTGGGCGACGCGACCCGGACGGTCGAGCGCCTGCTGCGGCTGGTCGGGGCGGTCACCCCGCAGGGACGGGCGTACGAGGTCGACGCGAACCTGCGCCCCGAGGGGCGGGACGGCCCGCTGGTGCGCAACCTCGCGTCGTACGAGGCCTACTACCGGCGCTGGGCCAGGACCTGGGAGTTCCACGCGCTGCTGAAGGCCCGACCGGTCGCCGGGGACGCCGAGCTGGGCCGACGGTTCACCGAGCTGGTCGCGCCGTTCGTCTGGCCGGACCGTCTGGAGGCCTCGGCGGTCGAGGACATCCAGCGCATGAAGGCGCGGGTGGAGGGGTCCCGGGACGTGGTCCGGGCCGCGGGTCGGCAGGTCAAGCTCGGCCCCGGCGGCCTGCGCGACGTCGAGTTCGCCGTCCAGCTGCTGCAGCTGGTCCACGGCCGCCACGACCAGTCGCTGCGCAGCCCGAACACGCTGGAGGGTCTGTGGGCGCTGTCGGAGGGTGGCTACGTCGGCGAGGACGACGCCGCGCTGATCCACGACGCCTACCGCTTCCTGCGGACCCTGGAGCATCGGCTCCAGCTCGTGCGGCTGCGCCGGACCCACCTGCTGCCCGCCGACGAGGCCCAGCGCACCCGCCTCGCGCGCTCGATGGGCTACCGCGACCGCCCGGGGGCGGCGGCGCCCGCCCAGCTCGACGACGCTCTGCGCCGCGTGCGCGGCGACGTCCGCCGGGTGCACGAGAAGCTGTTCTACCGCCCGCTGCTGAGCCGCTTCGCCGAGCTGGGGGCCGAGGACCGCTCGCCCGTGGCCGGGGGGGACGGCGACGGGCGCCTCGGGGAGCGGTCGGCGTGGGAGCGGCTGTCCGCGCTGGGCTTCGCCGACCCGCAGGCGGCCCTGCGCCACGTCACCGCCCTCGCCGGCGGCGTGACGCGCCCGGCCCGGCTGTTCCGGACGGCGTTGCCGGCGATGCTGCCGGTCATCGCCGCCTCACCCGATCCCGACGGCGGGCTGCTGGCCCTGCGGTCGCTGTCCGAGCGCCTGGGGGACGCGCCGCTGTTCGTCGGCGCGCTTCGGGACAATCCGCCGGTCGGCGAGCTGCTCGCCCGGGTGCTCGGTCACAGCCGACTGGTGGGGGAGTGGCTGGAGCGGCAGCCGGAGGTCTTCGGTGTCCTGGCCGACATGGCGGGGCTGTCGCAGGCCCGCGAGGCCGGCGACTACCACAGGCTGGCGGAGGGGCTGCTGCGCCGCGGCGACGACCGCGAGACGGCCGCCGACGCGCTGCGCCGCCTCAAGCGGCGGGAGGTGGCCCGCACCGCCGTGCGGGACATCGGCGGCCAGGTCGACCCGGCCGGCGTCGGTCGGGAGCTGACCGGGCTGGCGGAGGCGTGCCTGGAGGCGGGCGTGGCGCTGGCCACCCACGGCACGGTGCGGCTGGCGGTCGTGGGGATGGGCAAGCTCGGGGGCCGCGAGCTGGGCTACTCCAGCGACCTGGATGTCATGCTCGTCTTCGCGCCCGCGGGCCGCCGGGAGGAGGCCGGGCACGCGGCCGAGCGGCTGCTGGGGCTGCTGTCGGCCGTCACCCCCGAGGGCCGGGTCTTCCGGGTCGACCCCAACCTGCGCCCGGAGGGCAAGGACGGCCCGCTGGCGCGCTCGCTGGACTCCTATCTGGCCTACTACCGGCGCTGGGGCGAGCCGTGGGAGCTGCAGGCGCTGACACAGGCCCGCCCGGTGGCCGGCGACGCGGAGCTGGGCGCCGCGTTCGTCGAGGCCGTGACGCCGCTGCTGTACCCGCCGGAGGCGCCGCCCGAGCGCCTGCAGGCGGTCCGGCGGATGAAGGCGCGGGTGGAGCGGGAGCGCTCGCACCGGGCTCGGCCCCGGGCCCCCGGTCACGCGGGAGTACGGGCCGGGGACCGCGTCGACGTCAAGCTGGGCCCCGGCGGTCTGAGCGACGTCGAGTGGACGGTGCAGTTGCTGCAGCTCCAGCACGGCGGGCGTGAGCCCGCCGTGCGCGCCCCCGGCACGCGGGTGGCGCTGGAGGCGCTGCGCGCGGCGGAGGCGGTCGACGAGCGGGACGCCCGGTGGCTCGGCGAGGCGGTGGACCGGCTGTCGGCGGTCCGCAACGCCCTGTACCTGGGTGGCTACCGCGACAGCGACCATGTGCCGCCGGGCGCGCGGGACCAGGAGCGCCTGGCGCGCCTGCTCGGCTACCCGCCCGGCGGCGCCCAGGCGCTCCTGGACGGGCTGGGCCGCACGATGCGCCGCGTGCGCCGCGTCCACGAGCG
The DNA here is from genome assembly GCA_019347785.1 of Actinomycetota bacterium. Taxonomy (GTDB): domain Bacteria; phylum Actinomycetota; class Nitriliruptoria; order Euzebyales; family Egibacteraceae; genus JAHWKQ01. The sequence goes on along the minus strand of JAHWKQ010000239.1, from coordinate 226 downwards.
CCTCTTCTTCGAGGTGTGACCGTTTTCCTCCCGCGCCTCTCATGAGGTCCCCGCTCGGCGCCGACGATGCCGGGATGAGGCCTCGACGCCCGCCGTGGGCCCGGCTGGTGGCGCCGGTGGCGGTCGCGGGCGTGCTGCTGGTCGCCGGGTGCGGCGCGGAAGGACCCCCGCAGCGCCACGAGGACCGGTCAACCGGACGGTCGTCTCCGGCTGGTCTCGACCGCCG
>JAHWKQ010000054.1 GCA_019347785.1 Actinomycetota bacterium | reverse complement strand
GGCTGACGTGGTCGTCGTCGGGGCGGGCGTCGGCGGCCTGGCCGCGGCGGCCCGGCTGGCGGCCGCCGGCCACGCTGTCACCGTCTGCGAGCAGGCGCGGCAGGTGGGCGGCAAGCTCGGCGAGTACCGCCGTGACGGCTTCCGCTTCGACACCGGGCCGTCCCTGCTGACGATGCCCCAGGTGCTATCGGCCCTGTTCGCCGACACGGGCGCCCCGCTGGACACCGTGATCGAGCTGCAGCGCGTCGAGCCGATCACCCGCTACCGCTTCCCCGACGGCACCCGCCTGGACGCGTCCGCGGACGCCCCGACGATGGTCGCCGAGCTGGATCGCGCGCTGGGGGAGGGCAGCGGAGCCGACTGGCTGCGCCTGCTCGGACGGGCGGCGGGGATGTTCGAGGCTGTCCGGGTGGCGTTCCTTCAGACCGCCCTGGACGGCCCGTGGACGCTGCTGCGCCACGCCCGGCGGGTCCGTGACCTGGCCGCGGTCGCGCCGCTGCGCACCCTGCGGGGGCTGGGCGTGTCATACCTGCGCGACCCCCGCCTGCGCATGCTGCTGGACCGCTACGCCACTTACTCGGGCTCGGACCCGCGCCGGGCGCCGGCGGCCCTGGCGGTGGTCCCGTACGTCGAGCAGGCCTACGGCGCGTGGTACGTGCGCGGCGGGTTGCGCCGCCTCGCCGACGCCCTGGCGGCCAGGGCCACCGAGCGCGGCGCCACGGTTCGCACCGGCGCCGACGTGGTGAGTGTGCGCCTCGCCGGCGGCCGCGCCGACGGGGTGGTGCTGGCGGACGGCGAGCGTCTGCGAGCCGACGTCGTCGTGGCCAACACCGACGCGGCGCACCTGTACGGCGACCTGCTGCCGCGGCCCGCGGCGATGCGCCGGCTGCGCCGCGCGCCGCGCTCGCTGTCGGGCTTCGCGCTGCTGCTGGGGCTGCGCGGGCGCAGCGACGACATGGCCCACCACACCGTGCTGTTCCCAGCCGACTACGACGCCGAGTTTGACGCCCTGTTCGGCCGGCACCCCCGCCCGGTGCCCGACCCGACCCTGTACGTCGCCGCGCCGTCCGACCCCGCCGCCGCGCCGGACGGTCACGAGGCCTGGTTCGTGCTGGCCAACGCGCCGCGCCAGGGGCAGGGCGGGACGGTCGACTGGGACGCGCCGGGGGTGGCCGGCCCCTACGCCGACCGGCTGCTGCGCCTGCTGGCCGACCGCGGCCTGGACGTGCGCGACCGGGTGGTGCTGCGCCACGTCGTCACGCCCGCGGACCTGCAGCGGCGCACCCGCTCGGTCGGAGGGGCCATCTACGGCACGTCCTCCAACGGCCCGCGCGCGGCTTTCCTGCGCCCCCGGAACCGCTCGGCGGTCCCGGGCCTGTTCCTGGTGGGCGGCTCGTCGCATCCCGGCGGCGGCCTGCCGCTGGTGCTGCTGTCCGCGCGCATCGTCGCTGAGCTGGTCGGGCCGGCCTGACGACCGGGGCCCGGTCAGTCCCGGCGACCGGTCAGTACCGGCGCCCGGCGCCGAGCCCGCGGTGGACCGCCACCCCGAGCTGAGCCAGGCCCGCCGCGCTGGCCACGGCCAGCGCCGCCAGGCCGCCGCTGGCCACCAGCGGGGCGGCCCGGGTGAAAACACCACCGAGACCGATCGCGGCGGCGCACAGGATGACGCGTGTGGCCCGCTCGCCCACGGTGACCACCCCCACGTCCCCCATCCCGACGTTGGCGGCCCGAGCGCGCAGGTACTCCAGCAGACCGAGGCACACACCGGCGACGAGCGCCAGCACTCCTGCGCCGCCGACCACCACCACGGCGAGCAGGTACACCACGTCGTTGACCCGGTCGACCAGCGAGTCCAGCACGTAGCCCCACCGCGTCGCCCGGTTGGTCAGCGCGGCGACGCAGCCGTCGAGGGTGTCGCCGAGCCCGCTGGCCACGAGCAGCCACCCGGCCAGGATCTGCCAGCGGCCACCGGCGGCGGCCGGCACGAGCACGGCCAGGGCGAGCCAGACGGTCCACAGGGTGAGCACGTCGGGACGCACCCCGCGGCGCGCCAGGGGGCGGGCGATCCGGTAGGACATCGCCAGCCATCCCCACAGCCAGGGGTTCGCGCGCGGGTCGTACCCGCCGTGCAGTCGCCGCCAGCGCACGAGGTAGCCCGCCAGGTCGGGCACCGGTGACGACGGCGGGACGGCGGTGGCGAACGACAGCGCCACGAGCCCGCCCCCGGCCAGCACCAGCCCCGCCCCCAGCACGGCCGTCATGGCGGCGATCGTACGCCGCCGGTGGCGCCTCGCGATCGTTTCGCGCCCTTGGCAACCCCGAGTATGAACTCTTCACGACACATGTGTCGCGGAGGGTTCAACCTCGGTTGTGAAGCGGCGGACCAGGCGGCGGGTCACCGCCGGGGCACCCGCCGGTGGTGTTGAATGACGGCCCCGCGAGCAGGAGGAATCATGAGGCGTCCGCGCAGCACTGACGTCACCGACGGATACCGGCGCGCTCCCGCGCGGGCCATGCTGCGCGCCGTCGGCATGACCGACGGGGACTTCGACAAGCCGCAGGTGGGCGTCGCCAGCTCGTGGAACGAGGTGACGCCGTGCAACCTGCCCCTCAAGCGGCTGGCGGAGGCGGCCAAGGAGGGCGTGCGGGCCGCCGGCGGCTTCCCGCTCGAGTTCACGACGATCGCCGTGTCCGACGGCATCTCCATGGGCCACGAGGGCATGCGCGCGTCGCTGGTGTCCCGCGAGGTGATCGCCGACTCGGTGGAGACGGTCATGCACGCCGAGCGCTTCGACGGCATGGTCACCCTGGCCGGCTGCGACAAGTCCCTGCCCGGGATGCTCATGGCGGCCGCCCGCCTGGACCTCGCGTCCGTGTTCGTCTACGGGGGCACCATCCTGCCCGGCCACCGCGCCGGGGCCGAGATCGACATCAAGGACGTCTTCGAGGCGGTCGGGGCCCGGGCCGCGGGGACGATCGACGACGAGGAGCTGCACGACATCGAGTCCCGCGCGTGCCCGGGCGAGGGCTCGTGCGCCGGGATGTACACGGCCAACACGATGGCCTGCGCCGCCGAGGCGATGGGGATGTCCCTGCCCGGCTCGGCTTCCCCGGCGGCCGTCGACCCCCGCCGCGAGACCGTCGCCCACCGCAGCGGACAGGCACTGCTGGGCCTGCTGGAGGCGGACCTGCGGCCCCGGCGCATCATCACCCGCGCGGCGCTGGAGAACGCGATCGCGGTGGTGATGGCCGTCGGCGGCTCCACCAACGCGGTCCTGCACCTGCTCGCGATCGCGCACGAGGCGCGCGTCGACCTGTCGCTGGACGACTTCGACAGGATCGGGCGCCGCGTGCCACACATCGTCGACTCACGCCCGCACGGTCGCTTCGTCATGACCAGCATCGACGAGGCCGGGGGCGTCCCCACGGTCATGAGGGCCCTGCTGGACGCGGGGCTGCTGCACGGCGACGCGTTGACCGTGACCGGCCGCACGGTCGAGCAGAACCTGGCCGACCTTGCGACGGCCGGGCCGCCGGCCCGGCCGGACGGGCGGATCATCCGCGGCGTCGACGACCCGCTGCACGTCGACGGCGGGCTGGCCGTGCTGTCCGGCTCCCTGGCGCCGGGCGGGGCGATCGTCAAGATCGCCGGGCTGGACGACGAGCGCTTCGAGGGCACGGCGCGGGTGTTCGACTCGGAGCAGGAGGCGCTGGACTACACCCTCGACCGCCGGCTCGTGGCCGGCGACGTCATCGTGATCCGCTACGAGGGCCCACGGGGAGGGCCGGGCATGCGCGAGATGCTGGCTGTCACTGCGGCCGTCAAGGGCGTGGGCCACGGCGCGGACGTGGCGCTCGTCACGGACGGGCGCTTCTCGGGCGCCACCCACGGTCTGTCCGTGGCCCACATCGCCCCCGAGGCCGTGGAGGGCGGTCCCATCGCGCTGGTGTCCGACGGCGACCGCGTCGTGCTGGACGTGCCCGCCCGGCGCCTTGACCTTGACGTCGACGCGGCCGAGCTGGAGCGCCGCCGGGCCGCGTTGAAGCACCCCGAGCCCCGCTACACCACCGGGGTCCTGGCCAAGTACGCCACGCTCGTGTCCGGTGCCGAGCGCGGCGCCGTCACCGGCTGACCGAGCCCGGCCCCCGGGGTGCCGGGGCGTGCGCGGTAGGCTGCCCGCCGCCCTGTGCAAGCCTTTCGAAAGGCCTCCTTCGTGACCGACCACCTGGAGGGCCCACCCCGGGTCCGCCCGCGCCGCTCCTGCCTCGCGGTCCCGGGGAGCTCGCCGAAGATGCTGGGCAAGGCTCCGGGACTGGCCGCCGACCAGGTCTTCCTCGACCTGGAGGACTCGGTGGCGCCCGGGGAGAAAGAGGAGGCGCGCGCCAACGTCGCCGAGGCCCTGCGGGCCGGGCAGTGGGGCGACAAGACCGTCGTCGTGCGCATCAACGCGATCGACACCCGCTGGGCCTACCGGGACGTGCTCGAGGTCGCCGAGGCGGCCGGCGAGCACCTGGACTGCGTGATGATCCCGAAGGTGCAGGCACCCGGGGAGGTCGAGTTCGTCGACCACATGCTGCGGATGATCGAGCAGACCAGGGGCCTGGAGCACCGCATCGGCATCGAGGCACAGATCGAGAACGGCCCCGGACTGACGATGATCGACGAGATCGCGGCGGCTTCGGACCGACTCGAGACCCTGATCTTCGGTCCCGGCGACATGGCGGCCGCGCTGGGGATGCCGTCGCTGACCGTGGGCGAGACCGTCCCGGAGTATCCCGGCGACCACTGGCACTGGGTGCTCATGCGCATCCTCGTCGCGGCCCGGTCGTTCGGCCTACAGGCCATCGACGGCCCCTACGCGCGCATCCGCGACCTCGACGGCTACCGGGAGGTCGCGCGCCGCGCTCGGATCCTCGGGTTCGACGGCAAGTGGGTGCTGCACCCGGGCCAGATCGGCGTGGCCAACGAGGTCTTCTCGCCCCGTCAGGACGACTACGACCGGGCCGAGGACATCCTCGACGCCTACCGGCGGGCCACCGACAACGAGCGTGCCGGCGCTGCCATGTTCGGCGACGAGATGATCGACGAGGCGACGCGCAAGATGGCCGAGGTCACGGCGCTGCGGGGGCGGGCGGCCGGCATGCGACGAGGCGGGGCCGGCGTCCCCGGCGCATGACCGTCCGCCGCGTGGACGCCCGCCGGGCCGGGTAGGTCTGCCCGCGGAGATGGCGAGACTGGCTGGGGTGCGGCCCGGGGCGCCGCGGATCCCCCTGGGGGGTCGCCGGGACATGGTCCGGGCCCTGACCCTGGTGTGCGCCGTCGGTCCCACCGTCCTGCTCGTCGCCGCGTGGCTGGCCGACCTGGATCACCGGGCCACGGTCACGGTGCTCGGGGCCGGTGCGGTCTGCTACGGCCTGGCGGGTGTGGTGGCCGTGGCGGGCGGGCGGCTGCCGCAGTGGGGCTACCAGGGCAGCATCGCGGCCGTCACCGCGCTGATCGGCATGGCCTGCTACATCGTCGGCGGGGGGGCGCTCACCGCCGCCGTGGGCGCGTTGTACCTGTGGCCGGCGCTCATGGCCGCCCACTTCTTCGGCCGTGCCTCCACCGCCGCCCACCTGGCGTTCGTGGGCCTGTCTTACGCGGTCGTCCTGGCCGCCCTCGGCGATGGGGGAACCGTGGCGGCGCAGTGGTTGCTGACCGTGGCGACGGTCGTCACCGGCGCGGGGGTGGTGATCTGGCTGGACGAGCGCACCCGCCGACTGGCGCTGACCGACCCGCTCACCGGCCTGCTGAACCGTCGGGCGTGGGACCTCGGGCTGCAGCGCGAGGTAGCCCGGGCGGCCCGCGGCGAGGGGAACCTGTGCGTGGTGCTGCTCGACCTGGACCACTTCAAGCAGGTCAACGACGAGCAGGGCCACGACGCCGGGGACACCCTGCTCGCCGACACCGGCTCGGCCTGGAGCGCCCAGCTTCGCCGCAGCGATGTCCTGGCCCGGTTGGGCGGGGACGAGTTCGCGCTCATCCTGCCGGACTGCACCACCGAGACGGCCACGGAGATCGTCGAGCGGCTCCGCGCGGCGACGCCGGACGGGCACACGTGCTCGGCGGGCATCGCCTGCGCGGACGGCGATACCGGCCGCGAGCTGGTCAAGCGAGCCGACGACGCCCTCTACCAGGCCAAGCGCGGTGGCCGCAACCGCGCCGTGCTGTCGAGCTGAGCCGGCCGACCCCGGCGTCGCGCGATGTCAGGCGGCGTCGGACGCCAGCGCCGCGGCGAGCAGCCGGCGGATGATGACCCGCAGCGCCAGGATCTCGTCGGCCCCCTCGAAGATCGACAGCACCCGGGCGTCGACGAAGTAGCGCGACACGGGGTACTCCTCTGCGTAGCCCATTCCGCCGTGCAGCTGCTGGGCCTCGCGGGTGACCCGCTCGGCCGCCAGGCAGGCCAGCGACTTGGCCATGCTGGCCTCCAGCTGGCCCTCGCCGGCGCCCAGCAGGTGGGCCGCCCGGTGGGTGAAGCGACGGCAGGCGGCGAGCAGCACCGCCATGCGGGCCAGCTTCGCCCTGGTCAGGCCGTACTCGACGAGCGGGACGCCGAACACCCGCCGCTCCCGGGTGTAGCGCAGGGCCTCGTCGTAGGCGGCCTGCATCAGCCCCAGGGCGCGGGCGGCCGTCTGCAGCCGGCCGTTGGCGAACGCGTCCATCTGCAGGTAGAAGCCGCGGCCCCGCCCGTCCTCGCCGCCGACGAGGTTGGCCGCGGGCAGCCGGTAGCCCTCGAAGGAGAGCTCGAACGAGTGCATGCCCCGGTAGCCGATCGTGGGGATCGCCCGCGCCCGGATGCGGCCGCCACCCTCTGCCTCGTGGGCGAATTCGTGGCCGGGCAGCGGAGGCTTCTCGACCACGAACAGCGACAGGCCGCGGTGGGCCAACGACGGGTCGGGCTCGGTGCGGGCCAGCAGCATCAGCAGCTCGGCGCGGCCGGCGAAGGTGCACCACGTCTTCACGCCGTCGACGACGTAGCTGTCCCCGTCGCGCGTGGCGGTCGTCTTCAGGTTGGCCACGTCCGAGCCGTAGTCGGGCTCGGTGACCGCCACGGCGCACATGAGGTCCCCGGCGGCGATGCGGGGCAGCCAGCGCTCCCGCTGGTCGCTCGTGCCACCCTGGACCAGCGCCCGGGACAGGATCTCCGGACGGGTGATGAGGCTGCCGGCGACCCCCAGCGAGCCGCGGGACAGCTCCTCGGTCACGACGACCATCGACAGGAAGTCGCTGCCGTCCTCCTGCGCGAACCCGCCGAACCGCTCGGGGATGGACAAGCCGAAGCAGCCCATCTCGGCCAGGTCGGAGATGAGCTCCTCGGGAATGTCCTCGTCGTGGCGGTGGACGTGCTCGGCGACCGGCGCGACCTTCGACTCGGCGTAGTCCCGGAACGTCCGGCGCACCATCTCGAAGTCGTCGCCCAGGTGCCGCGGCGGCTCGTCGCCGGCGACGAGCCGGTCCGCGACCTGCTCGGTGAGCGCGGGATCCCGCGCCGCGCGCAACGCCTCGGCCCCCGCGTGCCCGTGGGCCAGCACCCCGTCCCCTCGCAGACCCCAGGCCGCCTCACGCCCGAGCATGCGCGCCCCGAGCTCGGCGGCCACCTCGCCGGCGAAGGCCAGCGCCAGCAGGCCCTCGAAGGATCCACGCTCTCCGTAGGACAGCATCTGCTCCGCGGCCGCGACCTGGCTGGCCGTGGTGGCGAGGTCGTACGCCAGGGGCTGCTCGCGGTCCACCAGTGCCAGGTCGACGCGGCCGTCGGAGGCGCTGTCGGCCGCCAGGCGGGCCACGGCGCCGTCGACCAGCCGGCGACAGGCCTCCACCAGGGTCCGGGCCGTCGACAAAGGGTCGTCCACGTCGGCTGCCTCCTCTCCGCTCGCGACCGGGCCCGTGCCGCGGGCGCCGGGGGCATTGAGCCACGTGAGCCGCCCCGTCGCCAAACCGGTGAGCCGTGGGTCGGCTACCCTGCCGGGCGACGACGCGGACGGACGCTCGCATGGAGCTGGAGGCCTTCACCGCCGAGAGCGAGGCGGTGGACCGGACCCTGGCGGACGTGCCCGATGACGCCTGGGCGCGGCCGGCGCTGGGCGTGTGGAACCTGGCCGAGCTCGTCGCCCACCTGGTCCGCGGCGCGGGCCGCGTGCACGCCTACCTGGACCGGGATCCTGGCGGTGACGCGCCCGCGTGCGACCGGGTCGGCTACTACCGCGTGGGGGGCGGGGCCGACGAGTCACAGGCGGTGGCCCGCCGGGCCCGGGAGCTGGCCGCCGCCACCCGCCCGGGCGACCTGCCGGCCGCCTTCGCCGGCGCCTGGCGCCAGTCGGCCGCGCGCGCCGCCGACCTGCCCCCGGACCGTCTGATCGCCACGGCGCACGGCCCGATGCGGCTGCGCGAGTACCTGGCGACGCGCGTGCTGGAGACGACCGTCCACCACCTGGACGTGCTGCGCGCGCTGGAGCGGCCGCCGGTCGCCACCCCGGCCGCCGGCCGGCTCACCATGGCGCTGCTGGAGGGCCTGCTGGGCGACCGCCGGCCGCGCAACTTCGGCCGCATGCGGTTCATCATGGCGGCCACCGGGCGGCTGGAGGTCGACGATCCCCGCATGCCGGTGCTGCGGTAGCCTCCGGCGCCGGTCCCGCGGGAAGAGGCGTGCGCATGAGCTTCGGCCGTTACTTCGAGGACTTCGAGGTCGGCGAGACCTACCGGCACTGGCCGGGCAGGACGATCACCCAGTCCGACGACCACCTGTTCTGCGCCATCACCTCCAACCAGCACCCCCTGCACTCCGACGCCCACTACGCCCAGGCGGCCACCCAGTTCGGGCGGAACGTCGTCGTCGGCAACCTGGTGTACTCGCTCGTGCTGGGCCAGAGCGTGCCGGACGTCTCGGGCCGGGCCATCGCCAACCTGGAGGTCGAGCACCTCAGGCATCCCGCCCCGACCTTCCACGGCGACACCATCTACTCCGAGACGCGGGTCGTGGACAAGCGGACGTCGAGCAAGCCGGACCGCGGCGTCGTCACCGTCGAGACGATCGGCTACAAGCAGGACGGCACGGTGGTCTGCGAGTTCCGCCGCAGGGTCCTCGTGCCCACCCGCGCGGGCGGGGACGACGAGCAGCCTGGGCGCCCGCAGCCCCGGCGCGGCTAGCGTCGACGGGGCCGGGCGCGAGCCGCCGGGATCTCCGGGGCGGGGCGTCAGCCGCCGGCCACCGCCGGGATGATCGACACCGTGGCGCCGTCGGGCACCTCGGTGTCCAGACCCTGCTCGAAGCGCACGTCGGTGTCGTCGACGAAGACGTTGACGAACCGCCGGATCCCCCCGTCGTCGGCCAGGAGCCGCTCGGCGATGCCCGGGTGCGCCGCGTCGAGGTCGGCCACGACCTCGCGCACGGTCGATCCGGAGACCCGCACAGTGGAGCGTCCGCCGGTGACGGGGCGCAGCGGGGTGGGGATGCGCACGGTCGCGCTCACGCGGGCTCACTCCTCGGCACAGGGCGGGGCCCGGGTGCGGCCAGGCTGAGGGCGGCGCCGAACTCGTCCAGGCTGGCGCCGATGGTGAACGTCGGGCCCAGCAGGTCGGCGGTCGCGTCGAGGGTCTTCAGGCCCTGCCCGCTCACCACCGCGACCGTCCGCCCGCCGGGATCGATGCGACCCTGCCGGACCAGCTTGCGCAGCACCGCGACGGTCACCCCGCCGGCGGTCTCGGCGAAGACGCCCTCGGTGCGGGCCAGCAGCCGGATCCCGTCGACGATCTCGCGGTCGTCCACGTCCTCCACGGCTCCGCCGGTGCGGTGGACGGCGTCGAGCGCGTAGTAGCCGTCGGCCGGGTCGCCGATCGCCAGCGACTTGGCGACCGTGTCCGGCCGGACCGGCCGCAGCCGGCCCGTGCGGTCCTTGAAGGCCGTGGCGATCGGGGAGCAGCCGCTGGCCTGGGCGCCGGAGACCCGCCAGGCGACGTCGTCGACCAGGCCGAGCGTGACCAGCTCGGAGAAGGCCTTGTCGATCTTGACGAGCATCGAGCCGGACGCCATCGGCGCGACGACGTGGTCGGGGAGGCGCCAGCCGAGCTGCTCGGCGATCTCGAACCCGAGGGTCTTGGAACCCTCGGCGTAGAACGGCCGCACGTTGACGTTGACGAACGCCCAGTCGTGCTCACCGGCCAGCTCACCGCACAGCCGGTTCACGTCGTCGTAGGTCCCCTTCACGGCCACCAGGTTGGGGCCGTAGACGGCGGTGGCCAGGATCTTGGCCTGCTCCAGGTCCGCGGGGACGAACACGAACGAGCGCATCCCCGCCTGGGCGGCGTGGGCCGCGACCGAGTGGGCCAGGTTGCCGGTCGACGCGCAGGCCACCGTGTCGAACCCCAGCGCCCGCGCCGCGGTCAGGGCGACGGACACGACCCGGTCCTTGAACGAATACGACGGGTTCAGCGTGTCGTTCTTCAGCCACAGGTCGCGCAGGCCGACGGCGGCGCCCAGGCGGGGTGCCGGGACCAGCGGCGTCCAGCCGGCACCCAGGTCGACGCGGCCGGCGGGGTCGGAGGCGGGCGGCTCGGGCAGCAGCGGGGCATACCGCCAGATGCTCTCGGGCCCGGCGGCGACGGCCTCGCGCGTCACCCGCCCCCGCATCGCGTCGTAGTCGTAGACGACCTCCAGCGGCCCGAAGCACCACTCGCACACGTGCACTGCGGCGACCGGGACCCGTGTGCCGCACTCCCGGCAGCGCAGACCCTCCACGAACGACACCGCGTCTCCTGTCAGCCCCTCGACAGCGATACAGCCCTCCCGCCGGGAGGGCTGTCGTATGGGAGCGCCCATCTTCCCCCCGACGGGGGCCGGAAGTCGCACCATCCACCCGCGGGGCGGGTGAGGTTGCGGAGGCGTCGTCGGGCCGGATCCCTCGACCTCTCTGGATGGCATATGCGGTTTCACGCCAGCCTGTCAGGCCGCCCGGCGCCGCGCAAATCCCCGCCCGCCGGCGCGGGCTACCCTTGGGGCCTGCCGGGGTAGCTCAGTCGGAAGAGCGAGCGCCTTGTAAGCGCGAGGTCGTGGGTTCGAGTCCCATCCCCGGCTCCCCAACCGTCGACTGAAGACCAACGTCGCCAAGCCACCGGTGGTCTTCAGTCGCCGAGGGGGGCCCCGGCGCGGCGGCGGACGACCTCGAACAGCGCGACCCCCGCGGCGGCGGCGGGGTTAAGCGGGGCGACCCGC
>JAHWKQ010000053.1 GCA_019347785.1 Actinomycetota bacterium | reverse complement strand
AACAGCTCGACGCAGGCGGGCAGCAGCCGGTGCTCGACGGCCTGGATGCGCGCGTGCAGCGAGGCCACGGTGTCGTCGTCGCGCACCGGGACCGCCCGCTGGGCGATGATCGGCCCGTGGTCGATCTGCTCGTCGACGAAGTGCACGGTCGCGCCGCTGACCCGCACCCCGTGCTCCAGCGCGTCGGCCACCGCGTGGGCGCCCGGGAACGCCGGCAGCAGCGACGGGTGGACGTTCACGACGGGCCAGCGCCGGACGAACGCGGCGGACAGCACCCGCATCAACCCGGCGAGGACCACCAGCCCCGGCTGCGCGGCGGCGACGACGTCGCGCAGCCGCGCCTCCCACCGGGCCCGGTCGGCGTGGGCGTCGAGGTCCACGCACTCGGCGGGCAGGCCGGCCGAGCGGGCCCGCGCCAGGCCCCCCGCGCCGGGCCGGTCGCTGACCACCAGCCCCACGAGCGGGCCGACGGCCGGCGTGTCCAGCAGCGCCTGGAGATTGCTGCCGGACCCCGACACGAGCACGACGACGCGCATGGGTGCGGCACCGCGTTCAGCGGTCCAGCCGCTCGATCATGAGCTCGGCGGTGTGCGACGGGTTGGTGCCGACCGCGATGCCCAGCTCCTCGAGCTCGGCCTTCTTGTCCGCCGCCGTCTCCCCACCGCCGCCGCCCTCCTTGACGATGGCGCCCGCGTGCCCCATCTGCCGGCCGGGCGGCGCGGAGAAGCCGGCGACGTAGGCGACGACCGGCGTGTCGGGGATGTGCTCGGCGATCCACCGGCCGACCCGCTGCTCCTCGGTGCCGCCGATCTCGCCGACGAACACGACGCCGGCGGTGTCGGGGTCCTCGGCGAGGCGCTCGATCACGTCCAGGAAGTCGCTGCCCACGACGGGGTCGCCGCCGATGCCCACGCACGTGGAGACGCCGACCCCGGCCAGGTGCAGCTCGTGCATGATCTGGTAGGTCAGCGTGCCCGACCGGCTCACCAGGCCCACGTCGCCGGGCACGGTGATCTCGCCGGGGATGATGCCGACGTTCGCCTTGCCCGGGGAGATGGCCCCCGGGCAGTTGGGCCCGATCAGCACGGGCCGCCCGCGCTTGTCATGGCCGCCGTCGGCACGGCGCGGGTACAAGGTGTTGTAGACCTCGGCCATGTCGTGGACGGGCACGCCCTCGGTGATGCACACGATTGTGCCGACGCCCGCATCGGCAGCCTCCAGGATCGCGTCCTTCGTGAAGGGCGCGGGCACCATGATCATCGAGGTGTTCGCGCCCTCGGCCGACACCGCCTCGGACACCTTGGCGTACACCGGCACGTCGAGCTCCTCCCAGGTCGTGCCGCCCTTCCTGGGGTGCGCGCCGGCGACGACCCGGGTCCCGTACCCGGCGTTGCGCCTGGCGTGGAAGGTGCCCTGCCGGCCGATCCCCTGGACGACGACCCGGGTGCCCTCGTCGATCAGAATGCTCACGTCTGGCTCCTCCGACCGGCCAGCTCGACCGCCCTGCGCGCGGCGTCGAGCATCTTCTCGGCGGGCTCCACGTTCGGGTGGCCCGCCTCTGACAGGATCCGCCGGCCCTCCTCGGCGTTGGTGCCGTCCAGCCGGACGACGAGTCGCTGGGGCACGTCGCCGAGCTCGCCCAGCGCGTCCAGTACCCCCTCGGCGATGAGGTCGCAGCGGGTGATGCCGCCGAAGATGTTCACCAGCACGCTGGTGACGCGCTCGTCGGACAGCACCAGCGACAGCGAGGCGGCCATGGTCTCGGCGGCGGCGCCCCCGCCGACGTCCAGGAAATCCGCCGGCCGCCCACCCGCCTCGCTGACGACGTCCAGCGTCGCCATGACCCGGCCGGCGCCGTTGCCCAGCACGCCGATGTCGCCGTCGAGCTTGACGTACTGCAGCCCGTGCTCCTTGGCCCGCGCCTCCAGCGGGTCGTCGGCGGAGGTGTCGGCCAGCTCGGCCAGCTCGGGCTGGCGGAACAGGGCGCTGGAGTCGATCGACACCTTGGCGTCCAGCGCGATCACCCGCCCGTCGGTCGTCAGGGCCAGCGGGTTGATCTCGAACAGGGTCGCGTCGGCGTCCACGAACCCCTCTTGGAGCGTGACCAGCAGGTCCGCGGCCTGGTCGGCGGCCGCCGGCGGCAGGCCCGCCCGCTCGACGATGTCCAGCGCCCGCCGCCGGTCCAGCCCCACCGTCGGGTCCAGGTCGACCTGCACGACCTTCTCAGGCTGCTCGCGGTTGACGGTCTCGATGTCGACGCCGCCCTCGACGCTGGCGATGACCTTGTAGCCCTTGCTCACCCGGTCGGTGAGGATCGACAGGTAGTACTCGTCGTCGATGTCGCTGGCCGGCTCGACGAGCACCCTGCCCACGGTGTGCCCGGAGATGTCCATGCCCAGCATCGCCGCGGCGGCGTCGCGGGCCTGGTCCGGCCCGTCCGCGAGCGTGACCCCGCCCGCCTTGCCGCGCCCGCCGGTGAGCACCTGGGCCTTGACGACGGCGGGGCCGCCGGCGTCGCGCGCCAGGGCCTCGGCCTCCCCCGACGTCGTGGCGACCCCGCCCGGCGGCGTGGTCGGGACGCCGTACCGGCGGAACAGGTCCTTGCCCTGGTGCTCGTACAGGTCCATCCGTGAGTCCCCCGGTCGTCCCGGCGCCCGGCCGTCAGTCGCGGGCGGGCACGTGCGACCGTACCCACTGGACGATGTCCGACGTCCGCGCCCCGGGGGTGAAGATCTCCGCCACGCCCCGCTGCTTGAGCGCGTCGATGTCCTGGCGCGGGATGATGCCGCCGCCGAAGACGACGACATCGGTCGCCCCCCGGTCCCGCAGCAGCGCGGTCACCTTGGGGAACAGGGTCATGTGGGCGCCGGAGTGGATCGACAGCCCCACCACCTGCACGTCCTCCTGCAGGGCCGCCTCGACGACCTGCTCCGGGGTCTGGTGCAGCCCGCTGTAGACCACCTCCATGCCGGCGTCGCGCAGGGCCCGGGCGACGATCTTCGCGCCGCGGTCGTGGCCGTCGAGCCCGGGCTTGGCGATCAGCACGCGGATGGGCACGGACCGGCGGCCTCCACAGGTCGTCTCGGCGGGTCAGCATACCCAAGCCGCCCGGCCGGCGGCCGGGCCGCGCGGGCGGCGCGGCATGCTGGCCTCATGCGTCGTGCCGACCGCGCCACGCCGCCCGAGCCCGCCTACGGCCCGGGTGGCTACCTGCCGGACCGTGCGGCGCGGCGCGCGCGCAAGATCGTGCTGCGGTCCCGCATGGGGCTGGGGTGGCCGGTCGCCGCGCTGCTCGCGGCGGCGCTGGTGGCCGCGGCCGGAGCAGTCTTCCTGGCCACCCGCGCCGGCCCCCCCGGGCCGCCGCTGGTGCCCGTCGCCCCCGTGGACGCGGTCGACCCGCGCGGCGCGTCCGTGCTGCGGGCGCCGGACGGGCGGCGGGTCCTGGTCGTGCGCGCCGGGGGCGGGGTGCGCGCGTTCGCCGCACCGGAGGCGGCGGTGGCGTGGTGTCCCGCCTCGGGGCGCCTGGAGTCGGCGCGCTCGGTGTGGGACTCCGGGGGCAGCCTGCTGGGCGGTCCCGGGCGCTCGCTGCGCCCCCTTCCGGCGCAGGTCTTCGCGGGAAGACTCTACGTCGACCTCACGTCGAGGTCGTCGAGGTCGCTGGCCCGGCCCCCCGCGCGCCCGGCCGGCGCCCGGCCGGTGTGCGGCCGTCAGCGGCGGATCATCGGCGCGTAGGCCAGCAGCAGCCGCTTCGCGCCGTACTCGTCGAAGCGGACGAGCGCCTCCTCGTTGCCCGGCCTCCCACCGATCTCCAGGATGCGCCCCGGCCCGAAGGTGGGGTGCAGCACACGGTCCCCGACGCCGAGCCCGTCGTCGGCGCCCTGGCGCCCCACCGCCCGCGGGCCGGGGCGGGCGTGGTCGGCGGAGCGGGCCTCGACGAGCTCGGCGGGCACCTCCTTCAAGAAGCGCGACGGCGGGTTCGCGCTCGTCCCGCCGAACAGCGTCCGGCTCCAGGCGTTCGTCAGGTACAGCCGCCGGCGCGCCCGGGTCATCGCCACGTAGCACAGGCGGCGCTCCTCCTCCAGCTCCTCGGGCTCACCCAGGCTCCGGTGGTGGGGGAAGACCGAGTCCTCCATGCCGACGATGAACACGACCTCGAACTCCAGGCCCTTGGCGTTGTGCATCGTCATCAGCGTCAGGCGGGAGCCGTCCGCGTCGAAGCTGTCCTGCTCGGTGACCAGGGCGATGCGCTCCAGGAACTCCCCCAGCGTCGCGTCGGGCTGCAGCGACGTGAAATCCTCGGCGACGCCGGCCAGCTCGCGCAGGTTCTCCGCCCGCCCCAGGGCCTCGACGGTGCGCTCGGCCTCGAGCTCGGCCATGTAGCCGGTCCGCCGCCAGACGAGCTCCACGATGTCGCGCAGGGCGAGCTCCCCGGCGTCCACGGCGGTGCGCAGGCCGTCGAGCAGGCGCACGAAGTCGGTGACGGCCCCGACGGCGCGGGGCGCCAGCAGGTGGTTCTCCTCCGCGCGCCGGCAGGCCGCCAGGAACGACCCGCCCTCCCGGCCCGCGAACAGGTCCAGCGCCTCCTCGGTCCTGGCGCCGATGCCGCGCCGGGGCACGTTGAGGACCCGCTTGGCGCTGACGTCGTCGGCGGGGTTGACGAGCACGCGCAAGTAGGCGAGCAGGTCGCGGATCTCGCGGCGCTCGTAGAAGCGCGTCCCTCCGACGATCTGGTAGGCGACGCCGAGGCGGATGCAGGTCTCCTCGAGCACCCGCGACTGGGCGTTGGTGCGGTAGAACACGGCGCAGTCGCCACTGGGGACCTCGTCGCGCTCGGCCAGCCGGGACACCTCCTCGGCGACGAACGCGGCCTCGTCGTGCTCGTTGTCGGCGGTGTAGCGCACGACCGGCGCGCCGGCGCCCTCGTCGGTCCACAGTCGCTTGGGGATGCGGCCCACGTTGTGGGCGATGACGGCGTTGGCCGTGTCCAGGATGGTCTGCGTGGACCGGTAGTTGCGGGCCAGCGTGATGCGCGTGGCGTCCGGGAAGTCCTTGTCGAAGTCGAGGATGTTGCGCACGTCCGCCCCGCGGAAGCGGTAGATGGACTGGTCGCCGTCGCCGACGACGGTCAGGCGCCGGTGCTCCCGCGCCAGCAGCCGGACCAGCTCGTACTGGGCCCGGTTGGTGTCCTGCCACTCGTCGACGAGCACGTGGGCGAACCGCTCGCGGTAGGCGGCCAGCACGTCGTCGTACAGCTGCAGCAGCTCCACGGTCTTGACGAGCAGGTCGTCGAAGTCGAACGCGCTGGCCCGGTGCAGGCGCTCCTGGTAGAGGCGGTAGACGTCGGCGATCTGCCGCTCGTACCAGTTGTCGGCCCGCAGCGCGTACGTGTCGAAGTCGACGAGGTCGTTCTTGGCCGCGGAGATGGCGTGGGCGACGCCCCGGGGCGTGACCCGCTTCGGGTCCAGGCCCAGATCCTTGATGCACAGCCCGGCCAGTCGCGCCGCGTCGTCGGCGTCGTAGATCGTGAACGAGCGGTCGTAGCCCAGGCGCGGCGCCTCGTCGCGCAGCAGGCGCGCGCAGGCGGCGTGGAACGTCGACACCCACATGCCGCCCCAGCGGCGGGGGCGCATCCGGCCCTCGGCGTCGCGGGTGATGCCCACGAGGCGCTCGCCGACGAGGGCGCCGACGCGCTCCTTCATCTCGTTGGCGGCCTTGTTGGTGAAGGTGATCGCGAGGATGCCCATCGGGTCGGCGGCGCGCTCGCGGATGAGCCAGGCGATGCGGTGGGTGAGCACGCGGGTCTTGCCCGAGCCGGCGCCCGCGACGATCAGCAGCGGCCCGCCGGAGTGCACGACGGCGGCGGCCTGCTCAGGATTCAGCCCGGCCAGCAGCGCCGCGCCGTCCTCCGAGGGGGCGGCGGGCGCGGTGGACGTCGTCGCCGGGCACATGAGCCGGAGTCTACCGGCGGCCCGGCCCCGCCCCCGCCGCTATGAACCCGACCCGGAGACATTGTCCGCGGCGTAGGCGTCGCGCTCGCCCATCGGGCGCTCCGGGCCCGGCGTCGTGTCCCGCCGGGTCTGCAGCTCCGCCTCGGCGTTGATCTCGGCGCCGAGCAGGACCACGAAGCTGGACAGGAACAGCCACAGCAACAGGATGATCACGCCCGCCAGCGCGCCGTAGGTCTCGTTGTAGGAGCCGAAGCTGCTCACGTACAGCGAGAAGGCCCCGGAGCCCAGCAGCCAAAGGACCGTGGCGATGGCGGCCCCGGGGGTCACCCAGCGGATCCTCGGGCTGTCGCGGTGGGGCGCGACCCGGTAGACGACGGCGAGCGCCAGCATCACGAGCAGGGCCAGCAGGGGCCACCGCAGCACGCTGATGGTGAGCTCGGCCACGGACGCCAGGCCGAGGGCGCCGAGCACGGCCGGCAGGACGGCCACGACGATGACCGCCACGACAACGAAGACGATGGCGCCCAGGGTGAGCAGCAGGGCCAAGCCCTTGCGCACGATGAAGTTGCGCTCGTCGCTCTCGTCGTAGGCGGCGTTGACGCCCGTGATGAGACCACCGACCCCGCCCGAGGCGCTCCACAGCACAGCCAGCAGGCTGACCACCAGCCCGAGGGTGAGGCTCTGGCGGCCGGCGCCGGCGGCGCTGGCCACGGGGTCGGCCAGGACGCTCGCGGCGTCCTCGGGCAGCGCGGCGGTGACCGTCTCCATCTGGGACTGGACCTGCGCCGGGTCGGCGACCAGCCCGTAGACGGTGACCAGCGCGATGAGAGCGGGGAACAGCGCGAGCATCGCGTAGAAGGCCACGCCGGCGGCCATCAGGGCCACGTTGTCGCGCTTGACCTCCTGCTTGACCCGGAGCGCGGCGTCCTTCCACCCCCGGCCGGGGATGTCACCGGGCCGGTCGGCGCGCCGTCCCCGGTCGTCCTCGTCGGCGGCCTGCTGGGCCACGTTCCTCACTGTCCCCCGGTGCCTCCTGCCGTCGCGGCCCGCCCTGGCTCAGCCCGACCGCCCACGGCGGGCGCCCGCCGCGTCCGTCCACCCCCCGTGCGCGGAGCAGACCGCGGCGGGGTTGTAGCGGGACAACGCGGCGGTGCATCCGGGCGTGGCGCACGTCCGGCCGGTGCGGGACTGCTGGAGCGGCGACCCGTTCGCGAGCGACATCGCCCGCTCGGTGCGCCGCCGTGGCGTCGACCTGCTCATTCCCATGCGAAGCTCCTCGAAGCGGGCCTCGCCGACGGGGTCCTGGTCGACGCGCGTGTTGGTGGCCGGTCAACCTTAGTGGCTGGCGCACCCGCATGCCACCGCCACCCTCACTCGCGCCCGAGCCGCACCGGGCCGTCCATGGCCAGGGTGCGGATCGGCCAGGGGATGGTCATGCCCGCGTCCTGGATGCCCCGCTTGGCGGCCGACAGCACCCCGTCCTGGACCTGCCGGACGGTGGCGATGTCGGGCGCGGTCCAGTAGCGCACCTCGAACAGCACGCTGGACTCGGCCAGCTCGGTCAGCAGCACCTCCGGCGGCGGGTCGGAGGCGACGCCCTCCACGCCGCCCACCGCGTGGGCGATGACGGCGCGCGCCCGGTCGGCGTCGTCGCGGTAGTCCACGCCCACGAAGACGCTCGTGCGCCGGGAGCCCAGCCGCGTGAGGTTGACGAGCGGCTGCTTGTAGACCTCCGCGTTGGGGATGAGCACGAGGCGGCCGTCGTAGTCGCGCAGGCGCGTCACGCGCGTGTCGATCTGCTGGACGGTGCCCTCGTAGTCGTTGGTCATGATCTGGTCGCCCGCCCGGAACGGGCGGCGCAGCAGCAGGATGATCCCGCAGACGAAGTTCTCCAGGATGCCCTGCAGGGCCAAGCCGACCGCCAGCCCGGCGATCCCCAGGCCCGCGAGCAGGGGGCCCACCCGGACGCCGAGGATCTCCAGCGCGTAGATGAGGACCGCCACGATCACCGTCGTGCGGGACAGGCGGGTCAGCAGGCCGACCGCCGACGGATCGGCGCTGGTCCGGCGCATCGCGCGCTCGGCCGCCCTGGCGACCAGTCCCGCCCCCATGACGCCGAGGACGATGAAGATCGTCGCGACCCCGATCAGGGGCAGGACCTCCAGCGCGGCGGCTCCCAGGCGCTCGACCGGCCGGGCCACCTCGTTGATCACCGCGCCGCCTTCCTCCGCCCGACTCGGACCGGCGGAGAGTAGCCGAGCCGGCGGCGCGTGTACGCGGCCGCGGTGACGGGCAGGCGGGCGGGGGATGACGACGACCCGGGCGCTGGTGGCGGGCTGGTTCAGCTTCGCCCGGGGGGAGGCCACCGCCGGCGACCTGCTGGCCGCCGACGCCGCCTGCGCCTGGCTGCGCGACGCGGGCGTCGACCACGACCTGGCGCTGTCCCCCGCCTTCCGCGAGGCCGCGCCGACGGACCACCCCGGCACCGTGCACGGGCCCGGCGTGGACTGGACGGCGGTCGATCCGGGCGGGTACACGCACGTGGTCTTCGTGTGCGGGCCGGCCGCCGGCCGTCAGGTCGCCGAGCTGCTGGACCGCTTCCCCCGCTCCCGGCGGATCGCCCTGGGCACGTCGGTGATCGACGGCGCCACCGGGGCCCTGCCCTTCGACGTCGTCCTGGAGCGCGACAGCGCCGAGCGCGCCCGGCCCGACCTCAGCCTGGGCGCGCCCGCGGCCGGCGTCCCCCTGGTCGGCGTCGTGCTGGCGCACCCGCAGCCCGAGTACGGCGCTCGCGCCCGCCACGACGACGCGCACGCCGCCGTCGACCGGGTGCTGTCGGCCCGCGACCTGGCGGTGGTGCGCTTCGACACCCGGGTCGACCCGCGAGAACCGGGCATTCGCTCGGCCGCGGCGGTCGAGGCCCGCGTCGCGCGCATGGACGCCGTCGTGTCGACGCGGATGCACGGGCTCGTCCTGGCGCTGCGCAACGGCGTGCCCGCGGTGGCCGTCGACCCGGTGGCCGGGGGGGCGAAGGTGTCGCGCCAGGCGGCGGCGCTGGGATGGCCGGTCGTGCTGGACTCGGGTCGGCTCGACGACGCCGAGCTCGCGGCGGCCCTGGACCGCTGCCTGGGCCGGGATGCGCGACGCCTGGCCCGCCGCTGTGCCGCCGATGCCTCGGCCGAGCTGGCGCGGCTGCGCGCCGCGTTCCTCGCTGAGCTCGGCTGATGACGCAGAGTGACATACTCCGCTACTTTGCGCTCAAGCCGTGTCCTCCCCCGGTCGAACGTGACAGTGGCCACCAAACCGGGGCCGCCGTCGTTGCGGGGCGGCGGCGGCCCCCGCTCCACCCCGGGGGTCAGTGGCAGGGAGCCGCGCCGGCGTCGGTCGGGGCGTCGTCGTCGGTCGGGACGAACCGCCAGGCGTAGCGGTCCGGCGACAGACGCAGCCGCAGCACCCCGTACTCGCCGGTGATGCGCCGCTGGCTGTGCGGGCGGGCCCCGGCGAGGTCGCGCAGGTCGCCACCGCCCGTGCCGACCGTGATCTGGCGGACGCCGTGGCCGTCGCGGCGCCCGACCGGCGTCAACGGGGCGAGGCGCTCGTAGGAGTGGTCGTGGCCGTTGAGCACCAGCTCGGCCCCGTGGTCGTACAGCGCCTCCCAGAACGGCCGGTACGTGTCGTCGTCGCCGTAGTCTCCGGAGCTGAAGCGGGGGTGGTGCCAGACCGCCACCGTGCAGCGCGCGTCGCTGGCGGCCAGGTCGGCCCGCAGCCAGCGCTGCTGGGGCGAGCTCGGCTCGCAGCCGCCGACCTTCCAGCACATGCTGTTGAGCACGACGACGTGCCAGCCTGCGAGGTCGTAACTGTACCAGCCCCGCCCGGGGTCGCCGGCGGCCTCCCCGAAGTAGTCGAAGTACGCCGAGGCGCCGTCGGTGTAGTACTCGTGGTTGCCCGGCGCCGGGCGCGTCCGCTCCCGGTGGCGGCCCCAGCTGGGCCCGTAGCACTCGGCGAAGTCCTCGGCGCTGGCGTCGGGATAGGCGTTGTCGCCGGTCGTGAACACCGTCCCGTCGATGTCGTCGAGCAGCGCCGCCGTGGCCTCGTCCCCGTCGGAGTCACACTCGGCGATGTCGCCCGCGCCCACGAGGACGGCCTCGGACGGCGCGCCCGCCCGCCACGCGACGACC
This sequence comes from Actinomycetota bacterium, assembly GCA_019347785.1. GTDB lineage: Bacteria > Actinomycetota > Nitriliruptoria > Euzebyales > Egibacteraceae > JAHWKQ01. The sequence goes on along the minus strand of JAHWKQ010000053.1, from coordinate 1,257 downwards.
CCAGCGGCCAGCAGGACGGTCAGCGCGACGAGCGACCCGAGCGTGACGCGCAGCCGGCGCCCGACACCTCGCTGACGCCTCTGTCGACCGACCTCCTCCACCTCCTTATACTACACGAAGGAGTTAACTGACTACAGTGAGTAACAGCACGCCCCCGGCGCCCGCTCCCCTGCGCATCCTCCTCGTCGAGTTCAATCCGTCCGGGGGCCTGTTCCAGTTCTCCTTCCAGCTGGGCGAGGCGCTCGCCGCCCGCGGCCACCGTGTCGAGCTGCTCACCGGTCCTCGCCCGGAGCTGAGCCCCGGCGCGTCCGGCCTGGTGCTTCGCGACGTGCTGCCCACCTGGCATGCCGGGGCGGGGACCGTGCAGCCCCGGCTCGCGCGCAAGCTGCGGCGCGCCGCGCGGGCCGCACGCTACGTCGCCGCCTGGCTGCGCGTGCTGGCCCGGCTGCGCGAGGACGGGGTCGACGCGGTGGTGTGGTCGGAGTGGCGCTTCGCGCTCGACGGCTGGTTCGTCGCCTGGGCCGGCCGTCTCGCCCGCGGTCCGGTGCTGGCCCTCGTCGCCCACGAGCCGCGACCCGTCGCGGAGCAGCGCCGCCGGGGGTCGCTGTACAAGTCCGGCTGGCTGCTGCGCCGGTCGCTGGCGTCGGCGTTCCACCGCATGGACGCGGTCTTCGTCCTCGGCGAGCAGGCGGCGGCGGACGTGCGCCGGCTGTGGCCGGGGGTGCGCCGCGTGACCGTGATCCCCCACGGCGACGAGGGGGCGCTCGCGGGCGCCGAGGTCCCGCCACCCGAGGAGGCCCCGCCCAGCGTGCTGTTCTTCGGCACGTGGACGCGCTACAAGGGCCTGGAGCTGCTGCTCGACGCCTTCGCCCTGGTGCGGCGGGCGGTGCCCGAGGCGACCCTGGTCGTCGCCGGCGCCGTCGGCGCCGACGTCGACGTCGACGCCCTGCGCGGCCGGGCCGCCCGCATCCGCGGCGTGCGACTGTGCCCCGGCTACGTGCCGCTGCCCGAGGTCGCGGGGCTCGTGGGGGCCAGCCGCGTCGTCGCGGTGCCCTACCTGCGCGGCGCGCAGAGCGGCGTGGTGCATCTGGCGCAGACCTTCGGGCGGCCGGTCGTCGCCACGGCCGTGGGCGACATCCCCGCGGCGGTCGCCGACGAGGAGGGGGGGATCGTGGTGCCGCCCGGCGACACCCGCGCCCTGGCCACCGGGCTCGTGCGCCTCCTGCGGGACCCCCGGGAGGCCGGCCGCCTGGGGCG
>JAHWKQ010000238.1 GCA_019347785.1 Actinomycetota bacterium | reverse complement strand
GCGTTGGCCGCCTTCTTGGGATTGACCACGACCTGGGTGAGCAGGTGGGGCAGGCCGTTGTACTGGCCCAGCTCCACCCGCTTGGGATCGACCAGGATCATGCGCACCTGGTCGGGCGTAGCCCGCAGCAGGATCGACGTGAGCAGCGAGTTGATGCACGACGACTTGCCCGCGCCGGTGGCGCCCGCGATCAAGACGTGCGGCATGGCCGCCAGGCTCTCCATCACCGGCCGGCCCGCGATGTCCTTGCCGATGCCGACCTCCAGCGGGTGGGTGGCCCGCCGAGCCTCGTCGGAGACGAGGATGTCGCCCAGCGCCACCAACTGGCGGGTCACGTTGGGCACTTCGACGCCGATGGCGGACCGCCCGGGGATGGGAGCCAGCAACCGGATGTCGGGCGCCGCCATGGCGTAGGCGATGTCCTTCTGCAGGCTGGTGACGCGAGCGACCTTCACCCCCGGCCCCAGCTCCAGCTCGAAACGGGTGACGGTCGGCCCCGGCGTGTAGCCCACCAACCGGGTCTCCACGCCGTGGGCGGCCAAGGCCTCCTCCAGCGTGCGCCCCCGCACTTCCAGTGTGCGCTTGTCGATCTCGGCGTTCTTGCTGCGCTTCAGCAGTTGCAACGGAGGCAGCCGCCAGTTGCCCGGCTCGGCCGCGGGGCCGAGGTCGATGGCGAGCTGGTCGCCGGCCGGCACCGGTCCCGCCGGGACGTGCACCTCCACCGGCGCGGGCTCGATGTCGGCCACCACAGCGAGGTCGGGCGCGTCCGAAGCCTTCTCCTTCTTGGCCCGGGGCGTGCGGGTGGACGGATGCCGCTCGGCCGCTTCCTCCTCGTCGGGCGAGGGCTTGGACGTGCTCAGCGAGCCCAGGTAGCGGGCGGCGCTGGTGACGACGGCGGTGATGCCGTCGACCGCGGAGCGGACGGACGTCTTGGTGAGGACGAGGACCCCGATGACGAGCAGCGTGACGAGCACGATGCCCGCGCCCCACGTCGCCAGCAGCGAGGTGAGCGGGCCGGCGACGACGGCGCCCACCCAGCCCCCCGCGTCGGCTCGGCCGTCGGCGCCGTCGCGGGCGAGGTGGAGCAGGCCGGTGGAGGCGACGCCGAGGAAGGCGAACCCGATGGCGACGCGACCCGGTTCGGCGGCCCGGGCGCGCCCCTGCACGAGGACCCCGCCGACACCGCACAGGGCGATGGGGACGAGCAGGCGACCCCAGCCGAAGACGGCGGCGGCCGCGTCACGCAGGACCCGGCCCACCGGACCGGTGAGGTCGGCGTAGATCCCGAGTGCGGCCAGGATGCCGACCACGATGAGGATGAGGCCCCACACGTCGTCGGCTTGGCGGCCGAGGTGGGTGGCAAGCGACTGGCGGAGCCGGGCGGCGGGCGAGGCCGCGTGCTTGCCGCGGCCCTTCTTGCGTGCCGCGGGCTTGTGGGCGGGAGCGCGACGCGTTTTCGTCACAATGACAACAACGGTAACACTGGCAACATCGGTTGTGGCGCCCGTTGGCGCGGAGGGGTCAGGCGCGGGCGGGGCGGCGGGCGGGCTTGGCCGGCTTGGCGGGGCGGTGGCCGTTGGCGTTGCCGTGGCCGTTGCCGTTGCCGGTGGCGACCGGACCGGGCAACAGCGCCGCCAGGTCGGGCGCATCCAGCGTCTCGTGCTGCATGAGGGCCCGGGCCAGTGCCTCCACGTCCCCCCGGTGGCCGCCGACCAACATGGCCGCTCTCGCCTCGGCCTCGGCCAGCAGGCGGTCGACCTCGGCGTCGAGCCGTTCCCGCCACGCCTCCGACGTGTCGATGCTCGACGCCGCCCCCAGGTAGACATCGGCGTCGCGCCCCACCAGCCGGCGCGGGCCGAGCCGGCTCATGCCGTAGCGGCCGGCCAGGTCGGTGCCCAGCGCGGTGGCCGACGCCAGGTCGTCCTCGGCCCCCGTCGACGCCGACCCGCACAGCACCACCTCAGCCGCCCGCCCCGCCAGCATGGTGACCAGCCGCCGGTGCGCCTGGTCCTCGGTCAGCAGCAGGGCGTCGCCCTCGGCGTGCTCGACCGACGCCAGCACCCGGCCCCGCGCCAGCAGCGACACCCGCTCGATGGCCATGCCGAAGCCCACCAGCGCGGCCACCACGGCGTGACCCGCTTCGTGCACGGCGATGCGGTGTCGCTCGGACGGGTCGAGCAGGACGCCCTTGCGCTGCGAGCCGTGCGCCACGCGGTCGATCCCCTGGCTGAGGTCGGCGGCCCGCACCACGTCGGACCCCGAGCGCATGGCAAGCAGCGCGGCCTCGTTGACCACGTTGGCCAGCTCGGCGCCGCAGAAACCCGCGGTCATGGCCGCCACCCGGTCGAAGTCGACATCGTCTCCGACCCTGACCTTGGCCGCGTGCAGCGCCAGGATGGCCGCCCGGCGTTCGGCGTCCGGCCGCTCGATGACGATGTGGCGGTCGAATCGCCCCGGCCGCAACAGCGCGGGGTCGAGGATGTCGGCTCGGTTGGTGGCGCCGATCACCACGATGCCGCTGCTGGCCTCGAAGCCGTCCATCTCCACAAGGAGCTGGTTGAGCGTCTGGTCGCGCTCGTCGCTGCCCCCGCCCGACCCGCTCCCTCGCCGCCGGCCCGCGGCGTCGAGTTCGTCGATGAACACAATCGCCGGCGCCGACGCTCGCACCCGGGCGAACAGGTCGCGCACTCGCGCCGCCCCCACGCCGACGAGCGACTCCACGAACTCGGCGCCCGCCACCGAGAAGAACGGAACGCCCGCCTCGCCCGCCACTGCCTTGGCCAACAAGGTCTTGCCGCACCCGGGCGG
>JAHWKQ010000237.1 GCA_019347785.1 Actinomycetota bacterium | reverse complement strand
TGGGCGGGATCGAGGACGCGGAGAAGAAGGCCGCGGAGATGGAGCGCTCCTGACCGGACCGGTGGAGAGGACGGGCCGTGGCCGAGATGCGGGTGGACGTCGTCAGCGCCGAGCGGCGGCTGTACTCGGGCAGCGCGACGGAGGTGTACGCCCGCTCGCTCGAGGGTGAGATTGGCCTCATGGCCGGCCACCAGCCCGTCGTGCTCGCCCTCGAGCGCGGCCCCGTGCGCATCACGCCGTCCGGCGGCGAGCGCGTCGTGGTGGCCGCCCACCACGGCTTCCTGCAGTTCCGCGACGACCACCTGATCGTGCTGGCCGACATCGCCGAGCTCGTCGACGAGATCGACCCCGACCGGGCGATCGCCGCGCGGGACCGGGCGCGGCAGCGGTTGTCCGAGGAGCCCGACGACGTCGAGGCGAGCGCCAGCCTGGGCCGCGCCGAGCTGCGGCTGCGGGTCCTGGACGAGTACGGCTGACCTCCGGTTCGCGGCCCCCCGCCCCCCCGGTGTCCGGTGGAGCAAGGGCCGGGCCGCGGTCCGTCGCTAGACTCCGGCCCAGACATGGATGCCTTCGTGGTGCGCCCCGCGGGCCCGCTGTCAGGCCGCGTGCGCGTCAACGGCGCGAAGAACTCGTCGCTCAAGCTCGTCGCCGCCGCGCTGCTGGCAGAGGGACGCTCCGTCGTGCGCAACGTGCCCGACATCGCCGACATGCGCGTGATGGCGGGCGTGCTCGCGCACCTGGGCGCCGACGTCGACCACGACGGGGACGCCTGGAGCGTCGACGTGCCCGCCGTGGTCGGGACCGCCACCCCCCCGGCGCTCGCGGCGCGCCTGCGGGCGTCGATCTGCGTGCTGGGGCCGTTGCTGGCGCGCTGCGGCCGGGCCCGGGCGGCCCTGCCGGGGGGTGACCGGATCGGCAGCCGCAACATCGACATGCACCTGGGCGGGCTCGAGCGCATGGGCGCCACGGTCGAGTTCGGCCCGGACTTCGTCGAGGCGCGCGCGGACCGGCTCGTCGGCGCGGACATCGACCTGGAGTTCGCCAGCGTCGGCGCGACCGAGAACCTGCTGATGGCCGCGGTCCGGGCCGCCGGGACGACGACGATCGCCAACGCCGCCCGGGAGCCGGAGGTCGCCGACCTCGCCGCCTTCCTCAACGCCATGGGCGCCGACGTCCGCGGGGCGGGGACGCCGACGGTCGAGGTCCGCGGTGTCGGCGAGCTGCGCCCGGCGACCCACCAGGTGGTGCCGGACCGCATCGAGGCGGGCACGTTCGCGGTCGCCGCGGCCGTGTCCGACGGTGAGGTGGAGCTTGAGGGTGTGGTGCCCGGCCACCTCCGCCTCGCCCTCGACAAGCTGCGCGCCGCCGGCATCGAGGCCGAGGCCGGGGACACCACGCTGACGGTCCGGGGCAGGGGCGCGCTGCGGGGCGTCGATGTGGTGACGCTGCCGTATCCGGGCTTCCCGACCGATCTGCAGCCGCAGTTCCTCGTGCTGCTGTCGCAGGCGGCCGGCACGTCGATGGTGACCGAGAACGTCTTCGACGGCCGCTTCTCGGCGGTGGCGGAGCTGGCGCGCATGGGGGCGGACGCCTACGTGGAGGGCCACCACATCATCGTCCGGGGCCGGCGGCGGCTTCGGGGGGCGACGGTGCGCGCGACCGACGTGCGCGCCGGCGCCGCGCTGGTCCTGGCCGGGCTCGTGGCCGACGGCCCCACCGTGGTGCTGGACCCGCACCACGTGGACCGGGGCTACGCCGACTTCGCCGGGCGGTTGCGCGCCCTGGGGGCGGACATCGAGCGACGGGGGGTCCCGGCCCGCGCCGGCGCGGCCTAGCGGCCGGGGGAGTGGGCGAACGCGGAGAGGGGCCCTGCGGCGTGGGCGGAGGACGGGAGGTGCCGTGGTCATGGCTGGACGCGCTGGCGACGTGGCTGCTGTCCTGGGCCGGGCTGTTCCTGCTCGTCCCGCTGCTGGCCGCCGTCCCCCGACAGGTCGCCCTCGCCGTCGGCCTGCCCGCCGGCCTGGCCGTGCTGGGGGTCGCCACCGTGGGCTGGGTGCGCGTGCGGCATCCCGGGTCGGTGCGCAGGCTCCTCGGCGACGGGCCGGTCACGAAGGAGGCGGTGCGGGCGGGCGTGGGGCACGGCCTGGTCGCCTTCGTCGTCATCAACCTCGGCCTCAGCTTGGGGCTGCGACTGCTGGCCGAGTACATGAACGTCGAGCTGCCGCCGGTGCAGGAGCAGTTCCGCGCCTTCGCCGCCGACCGCGTCCTGGCCCCGTTCCTCGTGTTCGCGGCTGTGCTGGCCGCCCCCCTGGTCGAGGAGCTGTTCTATCGCGGGATGCTCTTCCAGGCGCTGCGCGCCCGCGTCGGTGTGTGGCCCGGCATCCTGTTGTCCGCCGGGCTGTTCGCCCTGGGGCACCGTGAGTCGGGGAACCTGGGCGGCTCGGTGCTCGCGTTCCTGCTGATCCTGCCGCTGGGGGCCTACCTGGCCTGGCTGTTCCAACGGTGCGGCACCATCGCCGTGCCGATGGCGGCCCACGCCACCTTCAACGCGCTGACCACCCTGGTCCTGCTGGCGACGGCGGCGTGACACGGCGACGCGGGACGGGGCGGCCCCCCGCGTACACTTGCCCACGCCGGAGACGAGGAGCAGGAGCCCCCGTGCCCCCAGGTCAGGGACGCGAGCGGACCCGCGCGGGGCGCACCTGGGGGCGGCCCCCGCCATGACCGCCGTGGCCGAGGCGGCGGGCACCGTGGCCCGGGCGGTCCTGGGTCCCCGGTGGCGGCGGGCCCGCGCGCTGGCGGAGGCCG
>JAHWKQ010000236.1 GCA_019347785.1 Actinomycetota bacterium | reverse complement strand
GATCCTTGACAACCCACCACCATCCGCACCCGACCTGCCCGGCCGGACACTGATCGCATGTCGTACGCGCTTCACTCAGGAGGCGCCTGGCTCGTCGAGCTGCGACGGGTGGGTCACTTCGAAGCATCACGGTGGGGCCGGATGGGGTTGACATCCATCGGCCACAGCGACGTCGACCGGGCTCGGTGTGGACGAGTCGGAACCGGAAGAGGTCGGTCATGGCTGGCTCCGGTCCGCATCCGTGGCGTGCGGCGTGCGCTGGGCGATCTGGTGGACGAGCCCGTAGGCCATCGCCTGCTCGGCGTCGAGGATCCGGCCGGAGCGCATGTCGTTGGCGACCTGGTCGGGGGACCGCCCGCACGCCTCGGCGATGCACGCGACGAGCCGGTCGACCTGGGCCCGCAACGCGTCGGCTTGCGCGTCGATCTCCTGCGCACGCCCCGAGAGGCTCGCCTGTGGCTCACCCAACCGGAACGTGGCGTGGGCCGAGCAGACCCGACGGTCGGCGACGGCGAACACCACCAGCGGTGGGCCGCCCAACCGACCCCGGCAGTCGGCGGTGACCTCGACCGTCATCAGCTCGACCGTGTCGGCCAGCGTGAACGCCGCGTCGAGCTCACCTTCGGGGCAGTTCAGGTACAGCGTGACCGGCCCGTCGCCTTCGGCGTTCAGCGTCATCAGCTCCGCCGCGGCGCGGGTGGTCCGCCGGTCGGTGAGCCTGCCGGTGATGACCACGACCCGGTTGGCCAGCAGTCGCCGCAGGGCGCCCCCACCCTCGTCGTGGTCACGGTCCGGGTCCGGTCGCGGCACCGTCGGGATCGGCGGTGGCGGCGCCGGGCCGGGCTCGGGTTCACCCGGTCCGTCGGGTCGCCACGGCGGGGGCACCTCGGGCGGCCCATCCGGCCAGATGTTGGCGTCAGTCGTCACGGAGCTGCCAGTCCAGCCGACGGCCGACCGCCGAGGCGTAGCGCTCCAAGGTGGACAGACGCACGTCGCTGTCAGCCGACTCGATCCGGGCCACCACGGACTGCGACGTCCCCATCCGGGCGGCCACCACCGTCTGGCTGAGCCCCTGGTCGCGCCGCGCCGACGTCAGGTCATCGATCACCTGGCGACGGCGCTCGGCGATCTCCCGGAAGCCGGGGAACGGCGGCGGTTGCGGTTCGTCATCAGCGTTCACGAACGACAGGTTATCGCATCTATACGATGCTGTCAGAACTATGAGCGGTGTGCGCTTCGTCTCGGGGCGTTCCTACCGACCAGCTCCTGACGGCCGGGAACGCAGGCAGAGGCGACGCCTTCCCTGCTCCACCTCGTCCCGGCTGGAGCGCACGACCCGAGCCGGCGGCCTCCGATCCCGGCGAGAGCGAGCACGCAGGTGTCGATCGACAGACGCCTACTGGGCGAGGGTGCCGTGACGCACGATCGCACCTCAGCGCGACGCGCGGTCCGGTGCGCGGGTCAGACGGATCCCCTCGGCGCTCTGTGCCACCTCGCCGGCGATCCGCGCCTTGGTGAGCAGGCCGAGGAGCCGCGCTGTCGGCACCTCCGCCGCCGTGGCGAGGTCGTCGAGGCGGATCGGGCGGGGCCAACGCTCGGCGAGCTCGGCCCGGACGGGCGGCGGCAGGACCCCGAGGGCGTCGGCGGCGCCCCCGCCGTCGTCAGGGTGGGGCGCGACGACGCGGAGCGCTTCGAGCAGGTCCGCGGGTTCCCGGCACGGGGCGGCCCCGTCGGCGAGCAGGGCGTGGGGCGCGGCAGAGCCCGGGGCTCGGACGTCGCCGGGGACGGCCATGACCGGCACGCCCCGGTCGAGCGCAGCCGTCGCGGTGCGCAGCGACCCGGAGCGGGGTCCGCCCTCGACGACCACGACGACGTCGGCGAGTCCGGCGACCAGCCGGTTGCGCGCCAGCACCCGGAACGGGCGGGGTTCGGCATCCGGGGGCAGCTCCGACAGCAGCCAGCCGCCCGAACGCAGGATGTCCGCGAAGAGCCCGTCGCGGCGGGCGTGCACCCGCGGGTAGCTGACCCCGTGGCCGCAACCGAGGACCGCGACCGTCCCTCCCGGGGTGTCGACGGCGGCTCCGTGCGCGGCCGCGTCGATGCCGACCGCGCCCCCGCTGACCACGAGCGCCCCGGCGTCCGCGGCAGCGCTCGCCAGCCACGCCGCGACCCCCGTCCCGTACGGGGAGGCCCGGCGAGCCCCCACGATCGCGACCGCCGGCCGGTCGGGGAGACCCTCCGCGGGTCCCCGCCACGCGAGCAGGGGCGGGGCGCCGGTCGCCGGCCAGCCCTCGGCGAGCCGCCGCGGGTAGGTCGGGTCGCCGACCAGGGCGGCGGTGACGTCCAGCCGACGCCACTCCGTGGCGGCCGCGGCCGCACGTCGGAACCCACCGGCGTCGAGCGGCGGGGCGATCGCCCGGAGGAGGCTCGTGGGCTCCTCCGGGCTCGCCTGGGCCGGCCCCTCACCCAGCTCCGGCCGGAGGTGGCGCTCGACCGCTTCCTTGGCGAGGCTGCGCGGGTCACCGTCGGGCAGGGTCAGCCGTCCGACGGTCCGGGCCAGCAACTCCGGGTCGGTGCCGTCGGCGGCGACCTCCTCCCACGGATCCGTGTCCCCGGTGCTCATCCGACGGGCACCGCCGGGGCGAGGCGGTAGGCGACCGCCTCGTCGATGTGATCGGAGGCAATCGCCTCGGACCCGTCCAGATCCGCGATCGTCCGGGCGACGCGCAGACACCGTTCGAACGCGCGAGCGGACAGTCCCAGCCCCTCGACCGCGCGGCTGAGAGCCCGCAGGGCGGCGGCGTGCGCCGTCTC
>JAHWKQ010000052.1:9803-11553 GCA_019347785.1 Actinomycetota bacterium | reverse complement strand
TGGCGCGACGTCGTCATCGCCGACGGCTCCGGGCTGTCGCGCGCGAACCGGCTGACCGCCGCCTTCCTCACCCAGCTCGACGCCGGCATGAGCGGGTCCCGGCTGGGCGGCGGCTGGCGGCGCCTGCAGGCCGTCGCCGGCCGCAGCGGGACCCTGGAGGACCGGCTTGTCGGCACCATCGCCCAGGGCCGCCTGCGCGGCAAGACCGGCACGTTGACCGACGTGCGGGCGCTGGCCGGCAGCGTCGTCGGCCCCGGGGGGGAGCGCGTGCACCTGGCCGTGGTCGCCAACGGCCTGGATGACCGCGCGTCCGCCCGGACCGGGGCGCTGGCCGACGAGCTCGCGATCCGGATCGTCGCCGAGCTCTACGGGTGCCGCAGGACGCGGGGGCCCTCCCCGGCGTGGCGTTGTGCGGGGTGAGCACGGGAACGGGCGCTCATGCCGTGCCGCGGCGGGCCACGGACTCCGGCGGTGGGGCCGTGCGGAAGATGGGCATATCAGCGGTGCGGACACCGCCGACACAGGAGGCCCAACCCGTGCGCCTGTCGCCCACCGTGTCGATCCCCGACGACGAGCTCACGCTGCGGTTCTCCCGCTCCAGCGGTCCCGGTGGGCAGTCGGTGAACACGACCTCCAGCCAGGTCGAGCTGCGCTTCGACGTCGAGGCGAGCGGGGCGCTGACCCCTGCCCAGAAGCGCCGTCTGCGCTCACGGCTCGCGGGCCGTGTCAGCAAGGACGGCGTGCTCGTGCTGCGTGCGTCGGAGCACCGCTCGCAGCTGCGCAATCGCGAAGCCGTCCTCGACCGCTTCGCCCTGCTGGTGACCGAGGCGCTTCGCCGCCCGCGCCCCCGGCGACCGACCCGCCCCACCCGGACGGCCCGGGAGGACCGCCTGCGGGCCAAGCGGCGCCGGTCGCAGACCAAGGGATGGCGCGGACGCGTTGACCCGACCGCCTGAGCGCCGGGCGGGCTAGCGGCGCAGGCGCAGCCAGCGGCGCTCGGCGTCGGCCCAGGCGTCGAGCGGCTCGACGACCGCGCCCACGGCGCCGAGGACCTCCTCCAGCTCGGTGGTGGTCGTGGCGGTCCGGTGGGCGTGGTCCACGGCGCGCAGCGACTCGGCGACCGCCTCGCGGCAGCCGCGCCAGGTGTCGTCGACCTCCTCGGTGCGCCACCGGTGCAGCTGGGCCGCCACGTCCGTCAACTCGTCGCGCAGCAGCTCGAGCCCGACGGGGACCGGGGCGGGGTCGACACGTCCCACGGGCAGGCACGACAGCAGCCCCCGCCGGGCCGCCTCCACGCGCTCTGCCTGGGTGTGGAAGGCCTCCCACGCGGGCAGCAGCCGCTCGGGCATCCGCTTCCTCCGTCGCACGAGGGGGAAGGCTAGCGGGCGATCCAGACCCCACGGAGGCCGGGTGACGAGCCCCGACCTGAGCCGCTACACGGGCGACGCCGTGCTGCGCGACGGGCGGACGATCCACATCTGTCCGATCCGCCCCGCCGACACCGGGCGCATGCTCGAGATGTGGGACCGGCTGTCCCCGGAGACCATCCGGATGCGCTTCTTCTCGCCCCGCCGCATGGACGAGGAGCGCAAGCGCCACTTCACGCATCTGGACATGCGGGGGGCGCTTCGCGCTGGTGGCCGAGATCGCCGGGCGAATCGTGGGGGTGGCGCGCTTCGACTGCTACGAGCACGACCCCGCCAAGGCCGAGTTCGCCGTGCTCGTCGAGGACGCCGAGCAGAAGCGGGGC
>JAHWKQ010000052.1:0-9703 GCA_019347785.1 Actinomycetota bacterium | reverse complement strand
GAGCTCGGCGGGGTCCGCCTGGACCTGCGCTCGCCCGAGGAGGCCGCGGAGGCGGGCGCGCCGTCCTCGACGACCTGCGTCGCCGTGGGATGGCCGGCGCGGTCGAGCAGGGCCTGCTCGTCCAGCGCATGGTCACCGACGGCGTCGAGATGGTCGTCGGCGTGAGCCACGACCCGACCTTCGGCCACGTGCTGGTGGCCGGCCTCGGCGGGACGCTGGTCGAGCTGCTGGCCGACCTCAGCGCCCGCATCCACCCGCTCACTGACATCGATGCCGAGGACATGCTCACGTCGCTGCGCGGCCACCCCCTGCTGACCGGCTTCCGGGGTTCCCCGCCGGTCGACAGGGACGCGCTCAAGGAACTGCTGTTCCGGCTCTCGGCGATGGTCGAGACCGTGCCCGAGATCGCCGTGCTGGACATCAACCCGGTGTTCGTGCGGACCGAAGGGGTGACGACGGTCGATGCCCGGGTACGCGTGTCCCGACAGCACCCCCGGCCGCGGCCCTGACCCGAGGAACGAGGAGCAGCCCATGTCCAACCGCCCCACGGCCGTCGCCTTCGACGTGAACGAGACGCTCTTCTCGCTGCTGCGCATGGGCGAGCGCCTCGCCGACGCGGGGCTTCCCGAGGGCGCCCTGCAGATCTGGTTCACCCGCGTCCTGCGCGACGGCCTCGCCCTGGCCGCCACGGGTGACTACCACCCGTTCCGGGCTCTGGCGGCGGGGCACCTGACGCACATGCTGGCCGCGGACGGTCTGGACGCCGACGCACAGCGCGTCGACGCCATTCTGAGCCACTTCCAGGAGCTGGACGCCCAGCCCGACGCCGAGCCGGCCCTGCGGCGGCTGCGGGATGAGGGCGTCCCCGTCGTCACGCTGACCAACGGCCACGCCGACACGGTGGGGGCCATGCTCGAGAACGCGCAGCTGGACGGGCTCGTCGACGCGCGCCTGTCGGTCGACGAGGTGGGCCTGTGGAAGCCGCGCGCCGAGCCGTACCACATGGCGGCGCGCCACCTGGACGTCGAGCCCCGGCGGCTGGCGCTGGTGTCGGTCCACTCCTGGGACATCCACGGCGCCAACCGGGCGGGGCTGGTCACCGGCTACGCCAGCCGCATGGAGGGGTCGTTCCTGGCGGGCTTCGATGAGCCCGACGTGTCCGCCGCCGGCCTGGTCGAGGTCGTCGACGGCCTGCTGGGCCTCCCGCCCGCCTGACGGGTCAGCGCCGGGACGAAGGGCCGCTCTCCTCGCCGCGGTCCCACTCGGCCCAGTCCTGCCACTCGTCCAACTCGTCGCCCATCGGTTCCTCGCCCTCGGCCCGCTCGAGGGCGTCGGGGTCGTCGGGCAGGGCGAACAGCGTGATGCCACCGTCGTCGCACTCCAGGCACACCAGCGCCGCGCGCGACCAGCCGCCCTGCTCGTCGGGCAGCCAGGCGATGGCGCACGGGGCATCGTCGAGGAAGCCCCGGGTCAGCAGGGCCGCGGGCGAGCGCTCCCAGATCGCCGCCAGCTCCTCGGCCAGTGCCTCCGACCCGTCGCCCGCCAGGACGTCGGGGCATTCCACGTCGGGGGCCACCAGCGCCAGCAGCGTCTCCAGGTCCCGGGCGTTGAAGCCCTCCACGAACTCGTCGCGCAGCGACTCGAGTTCGTCGGCCCTGCGGGTCGAGGGCTCCGGACGTGCCCGGTCGTCGATCTCCTCGTCGTCCCGGATGACGGTCAGCTCGTCTTCGGCGGGGACATCCACCATGGTGTTGGCCTCGTCTGCCGGCGGCGAATGACCACAGCATGACCGATGCCCGTCCCCGTTTGAAGGGGCCCGGCGCGGCGGGACTACCATCGGGCGCCATGGCAGGCGGCTTCCTCGACGAGCTCAGGCGGCGCGTGGTCGTCTTCGACGGCGCCATGGGGACGTCGCTGCAGGGCCGTGGGCTGTCGCCGGAGGACTTCGGCGGCCTGGACGGGTGCAACGAGGTGCTCGTGCGTACCCGCCCCGACGTCGTGCGTGACGTCCACGCCTCCTTCCTGGCGGTGGGCTGCGACGTCGTGGAGACCGATACGTTCGGCGGCGCGCCGTGGGTGCTGGCCGAGTACGGCCTGGGCGACGAGACCGAGTCGCTGAACGAGACGGCCGCCCGGTTGTCGCGCGGCGTCTGTGACCAGGCCCCGGGAGACCGGTGGGTGGCCGGCTCGATCGGTCCGGGCACCCGCTCGCCCACGCTGTCGCTGGGCACGTCCCCCTCCTCCGGCGACCACATCGACTACGACACGATGCTCCGCGGCTACCGCCGCCAGGCATGTGCACTGCTGGCCGGCGGCGCCGACCTGCTCATCGTCGAGACGTGCTTCGACCTGCTGCAGGCCAAAGCGGCGCTGTGGGCCTGCCACGAGGCCATGGACCGCGAGGGCCGGCGGGTCCCGCTCGTCGCGTCGGTGACCGTCGAGAAGGACATCAACACGATGCTGCTCGGTAGCGAGGTCGGCGCCGCCCTGGCCTCGCTGGAGCCGCTGGGCGTCGATCTGTTCGGCCTGAACTGCGCGACCGGGCCGGAGGACATGCGCGAGCACGTGCGCTACCTGGCGGGGGCGTCACGGGTGCCGCTCAGCGTGATCCCCAACGCCGGCATCCCGCAGATGGCCGACGGCGCGCCCGTGTACCCCCTGGCGCCCGAGGAGCTGGCGCGCGCCCACGCCGAGTTCGTCACCGACTTCGGCGTCCGGGCGGTCGGCGGCTGCTGCGGCACGACCCCCGAGCACCTCGAGGCGGTGGTGCGCACCGTCGCGGACCTGTCCCCGGCCACGCGGGCGCCGCGGGCCCAGCCGTCGATCGCCTCGCTGTACCAGGCGGTGCCGCTCGAGCAGGAGACGTCGTTTCTCATCGTCGGCGAGCGCCTCAACGCCAACGGCTCGAAGCGGTGCCGCCAGCTGCTGCTGTCCGAGGACTGGGACGGCATCGCGCAGCTGGCCCGCTCGCAGGTGCGCGACGGCGCCCACGCGCTGGACGTCTGCGTCGACTACGTGGGCCGGGACGGATCGTCGGACATGGCTCAGGTGGTGGATCGACTGGCCACCCGGTCCACGCTGCCGCTGGTCGTCGACTCGACCGAGGCCGGGGTGGTGGGCTCCGCGCTCCGGCGCATCCCCGGGCGCGCGGTGATCAACTCCGTCAACCTCGAGGACGGGCGGCGCAAGGCCGACGTGCTGTTCCCCCTGGCCCGCCAGTTCGGCGCGGCTCTGGTCGCCCTGGCCATCGACGAGCGCGGCCAGGCGCGGACCACGGAATGGAAGGTCGAGGTCTGCACCCGACTGGCGGCCATCGCCATCGACGAGTACGGCCTGTCACCCGGGGACCTCGTCTTCGACACGCTGACGTTCCCGCTGGGCTCCGGCCAGGAGGACCTGCGCGGTGACGGCGTGGCCACGCTCGACGCGATCGAGCGGGTGAAGGCGGAGATCCCCGGCTGCCACACCATCCTGGGGGTCAGCAACATCAGCTTCGGGCTCTCTCCCCCCGCCCGGCAGGCGCTGAACTCGGTGTTCCTGCACATGGCGGTTCGCCGTGGGCTGGACGCGGCGATCGTGCACCCCGGCAGGATCCTGCCGCTGCACCGCATCGACGAGGAGGTCCGCCAGGTCTGCGTGGACCTGGTCGAGGACAACCGGGGCCGGGCCGGGCGCGCCGGCCGGGCCGGCGACGACTACGACCCCCTCCACGAGCTGATGCGGCTGTTCGAGGGGGCGTCGGAGACCACGCCGTCGCACGAGAGCCTGGCCGCCCTGCCGCTGACCCAGCGCCTGGAGCGCCGCATCGTCGACGGCGACCGCGACGGCCTCGACGCCGACCTCGACGAGGCCATGGCGTCCGGCCTGGCGCCGCTGGAGATCGTCAACCGTCACCTGCTGTCCGGCATGAAGGTCGTGGGCGACCTGTTCGGCTCCGGCCAGATGCAGCTGCCGTTCGTGCTGCAGTCCGCCGAGTGCATGAAGGCCGCCGTCGCCCATCTCGAGCCCCACATGGACACCGACGACGGCGACGGGGCCAAGGCCAGGATCGTGCTGGCGACCGTCAAAGGCGACGTCCACGACATCGGCAAGAACCTCGTCGACATCATCTTGACGAACAACGGCTACGAGGTGCACAACCTCGGCATCAAGCAGCCGATCGACACGATCATCGCCGCCGCGCAGCGGGTGCGCGCCGACGCCATCGGCCTGTCGGGTCTGCTCGTCAAGTCGACCGCCGTGATGCGCGACGACCTCGAGGAGCTCGTGCGCCGCAGGCTCACCGGTTATCCGGTGCTGCTGGGCGGCGCGGCGCTCAACCGCACCTATGTCGAGGTCGATCTCCGTCGCGTCTACGACGGCCCGCTGTTCTACTGCCGGGACGCCTTCGCGGGCCTGGCGGTGATGGACGAGCTCGCCGGGCACAAGGCCGCCCGCGACGGCTATCCCGACGACTGGGGCACCGTCCCCGCCCAGCGGCGCGTGCGCACCACCGGACCGGACAAGCGCGAGGCCGCGGTCGCGACGCCCGCGCGGTCGGCCGTGGCGACCGACGTCCCCGTGCCGGCCCCTCCGTTCTGGGGCACGCGGGTCGTGCGGGGGATCCCTGTGGCGGAGGTGGCCGGCTACCTGAACCGCACCGCGCTGTTCCGCAACCAGTGGGGCTTCGGCCGCGATGACACCGCGGAGGCGGAGGCCGCGCTGCGCGCCACCCTCGAGCTCGCCCGCGCCGGGTCGCTGCTGGTTCCCCAGGTCGTGTACGGCTACTTCGCCTGCAACGGCGACGGCGACGACCTCGTCGTCTACGCCGGCCCGGACGACGACGACGTCGCCGTGCGCTTCTCCTTCCCGCGCCAGTCGCGGGGCAGGCGGCTGTGCGTCGCCGACTTCTTCAGGCCGCTGGGCTCGGGCGAGCGGGACGTCCTGGGGCTCCACTGCGTCACGATGGGCCCGCGGGTCAGCGAGCGCGCCGGCCGGTTGTTCGCCCAGGACCGGTACACCGACTACCTGTACCTGCACGGGCTGGGCGTGGAGATGGCCGAGGCGCTGGCGGAGCTGTGGCACGCGCGGGTCCGGGCCGAGCTGGGCATCGCCGGCCACGACGCCGGTGAGCTCGAGGAGCTGTTCCGGCAGGGCTACCGCGGCTCGCGCTACTCCTTCGGCTACCCGGCGTGTCCGGACCTGGAGGAGCGCAAGCCGCTGTGCGACCTGCTCGACGTGGGACGCATCGGCGTGGAGCTGTCAGAGGAGCTCCAGCTGCACCCCGAGCAGTCGACCGACGCCCTCATCGTCCATCACCCGGAGGCGAAGTACTTCAACGCGCGTTAGAGGGTGGTCGCAGCGTGCTCAGAGGGGCCAGACGGCCGGGATGATCACCAGGGACAGCACGATCACGCTGAGGTTGAGAGGGAAGCCGGCGCGGGCGTAGTCGCCGAAGCGGTAGCCACCGAGGCCGTACACCATCAGGTTCGTCTGGTAGCCGATCGGGGTGAGGAACGACAGGCTGGCGCCCAGGGTCACCGCGATCGCGAACGGGCGGGGGTCGGCGCCGATCGCCGTGGCCATCGACATCGCCAGCGGGAATGCCAGCACGGCCGCCGCGTTGTTGGAGATCGCCTCGGTGAGCGCGAGCGTGGCGATCAGCACGCCCGCCAGAGCGGCCACGGCGCCGAGCGGCTCGAGCACCTGCAACAGCCCCTGAGCGAGGGCGTCGCCGAGGCCGCTCTCGCTGATGGCCGTGCCCAGGCCGAAGGCGGCCGCGATCACGACCAGGACGTCGATGTCGATCGCCTGACGGGCCTCGCGCAGCGACAACGCCCCGCTGGCCAGCAACGCGAGCACGGCCGCCAGCGAGGCCTGCAGGATGGGCAGCAGGCCGGAGCCCGCGACGAACACGAGCAGGAATGTGATGACGCCGACGAGCGGCGCCTTGCGACTCCGCGATGGAGGCCTGCCGCCGTGGCGTGCGACCAGCAGGAAGTCGCGGCCGTCGCGGTGCCGCTCCCGGAAGTCCTCGTCGGCGACCAGCAGCAGCGTGTCGCCCAGCCGCAGCCGCACCTGGCCGAGCTTCGCGTCCACGAGCTGGCCGGCGCGGTGGATCGCCAGGACGGCCGCCTGGTAGCGTCCCCGGAAGTCGACCTCGCTCAGGGTCCGGTTGAGCACCGGGGACTCGCTGCCGACGACCGCCTCGTAGAACTGGTGGCCGTTGCGCCCGCCGAGCTGCTCGAAGTGGTGGCCCTCGGAGGCGACGAGGCCCCGCATGCGCTGCAGGTCGACGACCTGGTCCACCCTGCCGACGAAGGTGAGCACGTCGTCGCCCCGGAGCACCTCCGACGGCGCCACGGGCGCCAGCTCGTGCCCGTCGCGGTCGACCTGCACGAGGTAGACACCCTGCAGGTTGCGCAGGCCCGCCTCCTCGACCGACCGGCCCTCCAGCGCCCCCCCGGGGATGACCCGCATCCCGACGCTGAACTCGCGGGCGCCCTCCTCGAACGTGGCGCGCGCCGCCTTGCGGTCGGGCAGCAGCCGCGACGACAGCGTCACCAGCAGAAGGCAGCCGACGATCGCGATCGGGCCGCCCACGGGCGTGAGCTCGAACATGGTGAGCGGGGCCAGCCCCCGATCGGTGAGCAGGCCCGAGATGACCAGGTTGGTCGACGTGCCGATGAGCGTGACGCAGCCGCCGAGCACGGCGGCGAAGCTCACCGGGATGAGGAAGCGGGACGCCGGCAGGTCGTGGCGGTCGGCCCAGTCTGCGACCGAGGGGGCGACCATCGCGACGATCGGCGTGTTGTTCAGGAACGCCGACGCCACGGCGGTGGGGGCGATGATGCGGGTCAGCTGCTGGCGGCCGCTGTGGCCCCCCATGATCGCCTGCACCATCGGCTCCAGCGCGCCGCTGAGCTCGACGGCGCGCGCCAGCACGTACAGCGCCGCCACGGTGATGGGAGCCTCGTTGGAGAAGCCGGCGAAGGCCTGCGTCGAGTCGATGACACCCGCGAGAAGCAACAACACCGTCGCGCCCAGCAGGGTCAACGCGGGCGGTGCGAGCTCGCGCGCCAGCACGAAGACGGTGCCGGCGACCACCCCCAGCGTGACCCAGGCTTCCCAACCCATCCGCACCACCGAGCTTGCTGCCGAGACCGTGTTGCTGGGAGGCCGGCTCCGAGGCGAACGGCGAGCATCAGGCCCGGACGACCTGCACCGGCACTGCGGGGCCGCATGGTACAAGTTGCTGGAGGGTGCGCATGCACGACCGAACAGGTCGCGCCGAGCATGACAAATCCAGTATTTGCGTCATACGGTGTTAGGCCGTGGAAGAATGTGGTAGTTGTCTGTACTGGAACGCAGCGTGTGCATGTCACGGTGCCGGTCCCGAAGCCGACGTGTATAGGAAGACAACCTCATGGCGAACTCCGTGGAGACCGCGATCCGCAACTACCTGGTGGCGCTGAAGGACCCCGCTGCGCTGCGGGACGAGGAACGCATCACCCGGCTGCAGCAGTCGCTTGATTCGTCCGACGACCAGTTGGAGCGCCTGCAGCTGCAACAGCAGATCCTCGACCTGTCGAACCCCTCCGTGGAGCGCTTCGAGGAAGAGTTCGTGACGCACGCCCGCGCCTGGGCCGACAAGCACGGAATCTCGGCGAGGGCGTTCTCCGCCGAGGGCGTCCCGGCCGCCGTGCTGCGCAAGGCCGGCTTCGGTGGCGTGGGTCGGGGCCGGGTGGCCCGCCGTGGCACACGTCCCGCCGGCGGGCGGGGCCGTACCCGCGTCCGTGCGGAGGACGTGCGCGCGGCGATGCCGACCCGCCCGTTCACCGTCAAGCAGTTGCAGGAGACCTCGGGCGCCTCTCCGGCGGTCGTGCGCCGCGTCGTACGGGAGGACCTGGAGGCCAAGGCCCTCGAGGACGCCGGAGTCGAGGAGTCACACGCCGGCCCGGGACGCGCGCCCCGCCTCTACAGACGCCGCTGAGCCGGGCCCGCCCGGTCGCGCGGCGGCGGGCCGGCGGGATGACCAATACGTCCGGACGGGCGCACCGAACCATGACGGACGGTGTGCCCGGTGTTGAGGCTATTCGTCGCCCTCAGACAAGAAGCGACCGGCGATGACGGGCGGTGAGAACCGCCCGCGTGCGGATCACCCCCTGCGCTCGGTGGCCGGAGGGGGGCCGACGGAGACGCCGTCCGAGGACGAGCTGCTCGCCGGGGTCGCCCGCGGCGAGCCGGACGCCTTCGCCGCCCTGTACGACCGGCTCGCCGCCAGCGTCTACGGCCTGGTGCGTCGCGTCGTCCGCGACCCCGCCCAGTCCGAGGAGGTGACCCAGGAGGTGCTGCTGGAGGTGTGGCGGACCGCCCCCCGCTTCGACGCCTCCCGAGGCAGCGCCGTGACGTGGGTCATGACGATGGCGCACCGCCGTGCCGTGGACCGTGTCCGCAGCGAGCAGTCCGCCCGCGACCGCACCGAGCGCGCTGGGGCCCGTGAGGGAGCCGCGGAGCACGATGTCGTCGCCGAGGAGGTGGAGGTCCGCCTCGAGCACGAGCACGTCCGCCGGGCCCTCGCCAGCCTGACCGACCTGCAGCGGGAGGCCGTCGAGCTCGCCTACTACGGTGGCCGCACGTACCGGGAGGTCGCCGAGCTGCTGGACGCTCCTCTGGGAACCGTCAAGACCCGTATGCGAGACGGGCTGATCCGCCTGCGCGACGCGTTGGGGGTCGGTCGATGACCGGGCGCGGGCCATGAGCGCCGAGGTGCACGCGCTGGCGGGCCCCTATGCGCTCAATGCCCTGCCCGAGGACGAGCGTGCCTTCTTCGAGCGCCACCTCGCGGCCTGCGAGCCGTGCCAGCGGGAGGTGCGCGAGCTGCGCGCGACCGCGGCGCTGCTCGGCGACGCGATCGCCGAGGAACCGCCGGCCGACCTGCGGGACAGGGTGCTGGCCGCCGCCCACGGGACCCGACAGCAGTCCCCGCACCTTCCGCGGTCCACGGGGCGACCCGGGCGTCTGCGCACCGCGCTGTCGGCGGTCGCCGCGGTCCTGGTCGTCGCGGCGACCGGCCTGGGCGTCGTCGCCGCGCGCCTGCAGGACCGGGTGGAGGAGCTGGAGGCACAGGTCCAGGCCTCCCGGGCCGTCGTCCGGGTGCTCCAGGCCGGCGAGACGCGCAGCGAGCGGCTCACCACCCGGGGAGCGGCCAGGGCGCAGGTCGTGTGGTCACCGCGGTCGGCGGTGCTGGTCGCCTCGCGCCTGCCAGAGCTGCCCGGGGGCTCCGTCTACCAGCTGTGGCTCATCCGCGGCCGGCGGCCCGCGCCGGCGGGAACCTTCCGCCCCGAGGACGGGCGGGCGATCGTCGGCCTGCAGGGACGCCCGGCCGGCGCGGACGCGGTGGCGATGACGGTGGAGCCACCCGGCGGCAGCCCCGCCCCCACGGGGGATGTGGTCGCGGAGGGCCCGCTGGGGACCTGACGGCCGGCGCCGTCAGCCGGTGCCGCTCCCCCTGCCAGTGCGCTCCTGCAGCTCGTCGATGCGCCGCGAGGCCTCCGCCTTGGTCAGCGACCCGTCGAACGGCACTCCCGCCTCCTGCGACAGCGTCCGCAGGTACGAGGCCTGCGCCCCGGTCATCGCCTCCTCCCCGGTGACCCAGTCGGCGGGGTCCTTCTCGGTGTTGGACCCCGGGCTCGGCTGCTTCGCGTCACTCACGCGGTGTTCC
>JAHWKQ010000235.1 GCA_019347785.1 Actinomycetota bacterium | reverse complement strand
GGGAGCCCGGGGCAGGCGCAGCCGCCCGGCGAGGCCCGGCGCCGGCACGACGGCGGCCACGGCGCCGGCGGCCAGCGCATAGGCGGTCTTGACCGCGTGGGCCGTGACGGCCGCCGCCAGCGCCACCGGGGTGGGGACGCCCACCGCCGCCATGGCGGCGGTGGCGGCGGCCTCGTACGTCCCGAGCCCGCCCGGCGCGACCGCGACGACCTGCGCGGCGATCGTCACGGCGGTGACCAGCACGGCCTCCACCACGCCGATCGGGGCGCCCGCCCAGTGGGCGGCCTGCCAGACGACCGCGCTCTCCAGCAGCCAGGCCAGCGTCGCACCGGCGCCGACGGTCACGCCCGACCCGCGCACCGCCGTACCGCTGACGCCGGCGGCACGGCGCAGCCAGCGAGCGGCCGCGCACCACAGGGCCGCGGCCGGGACCGCCAGCAGCCACCCGGCGGGCCCGACCGTGCCGGCCAGGACCCGGGGGCCGAGCACGGCGCCCAGGCCGACCACCGCCAGGACGTCGGCCGCCCGCAGGTTGACCGTCGAGGCCGTCGCCGCGGCGACCGGCAGCCCCGCGCGGCGGACGACGCTCGTGACCCGCAGCGCCTCCCCCAGGCGCAGGGGCAGCAGATGGTTGGCGGCCAGCGACACGTGGATCGCGGCCAGGGCCTGCGGGAAGGGCAGCGACGGCAGCACGCGGCTCCACAGCGCCGCCCGCGTCACGAACGCCAACAGGTAGGCGAGCAGGACGAGCCCCAGTGCCGCCGGGTCGCCGGCGGCCCTCGCCAGCGTCGCCGCCAGGGTCGGGACGTCGACCGCGGCCGCCACCAGGGCGGCGCTGCCCGCCACCAGGGCAGCGGCGACCCACCAGCGTGCCGTGATTTGGCTCCCCATCATCTAAGGATTACCTTACCGAACCCAACGGGCCGACGGGAAATCCCCGGGACCCGTCAAGCGTCGAGGGCGAGCGAGGTTCCCCGCATGCGCGTCACCCACCGGGCATCGATCGTCTGGCTGCTGGTCGCCGCCGCGCTGGCCCTGGGCGGCTGTGGTGGACGCGACGCGTTGACGCTGTACTCCGGGCGGACCGCCTACCTCGTCGAGCCCATGCTGCGGGCCTTCAGCCGCGACACCGGCATCCCGATCGACGTGCGCTACGGCGAGTCAGCCGAGCTCGCGCTCCTGCTGGCCGAGGAGGGCGAGCGCACGCCGGCCGACGTGTTCTACTCGCAGTCGCCCGGCGCGACTGACTTCCTGCAGGACGAGGGGCTGCTCGCGTCACTCCGCGAGCGGACGCTGCGGCGCGTGGCCCCCCGCTTCCGCGACTCGGCCGGCCGCTGGATCGGCGTGACCGGCCGCCAGCGGGTGCTGGTCTACGACACCGAGCGCGTCGACGCGGCGGACCTGCCGGACTCGGTGTTCGACCTCACCGAGCCGGCGTACGAGGGGAAGGTGGCCCTGGCGCCCCAGAACGGGTCCTTCCAGGACTTCGTCACCGCCATGCGCCAGGTCTACAGTGACCGCCGGGCGCTGGAGTGGCTGCGCGGCATGAGCGCCAACGACTCGCCCACCTACACCGACAACAGCGCCATCGTGGAGGCGGCCTCGCGCGGCGAGGTGCCGATGGGCCTGGTCAACCACTACTACAACCACCAGTTCCTCGCGGAGGACCCCGACCTGCCGACCCGCAACTACGTCTTCCCCGACGGCGACATCGGCGCGCTGCTGATCGCCTCGACGATCAGCGTGACGGCCGACTCGGACAAGTCCGACGAGGCGCACCAGCTGCTCGACTTCCTGCTGTCCGAGCGGGCGCAGCGGTTCTTCGCGCAGGAGAGCTTCGAGTACCCACTTGCGGCGGGTGTGGAGCCGGCCGGCGAGGTGCCGCCCCTGGAGACGCTGGAGGTCGCGGCCTACGACTTCGACGACCTCGGCGGCGGCCTCCAGCGCACGCTGACGCTCATCAGGCGAAGTGGCCTCGACGGCTGAGCCCGGGGCGCGGGGTCGGCGGCCCCCGGGGCGGTCGGGCGCCCCCGCCGGCCTCGTGGCGGTGTCGGCGACGGTCGCGGCCTGCTTCGCGGCGCCGTTCGGCTACCTGCTCGTGCGGGCGGCGGGGCTGGGCGAGGTCTTCTGGCGCCGGCTGGGCGACGCCGGCGCGCTCGCGCCGCTGCTGCGCACCCTGCTGCTGGGGGCGACGGTGTCGACGGCCACCGCCGCGCTGGGCCTGGCCTGCGCCTGGCTCGTGGCCCGCACCGACCTGCCGGGCCGGGGCGCGTGGGCCGTGCTGCTGGCGCTGCCGCTCGTCCTGCCCTCCTACATCGGCGCGTTCACCCTGCGGGCGGCCCTCGCGCCCGGCGGCCTGCTCGACGAGGTCCTCGGGCCGGCCGTGTCGATGCCGGTGGAGGGCTTCTGGGCGGCCTTCGGCGTGTTGACGCTGCTCACCTTCCCCTACGTGTACCTGCCCACGGCGGCGCGCCTGCGGCAGGTGCCCGCCGCTCTCGAGGAGTCCGCGCGCCTGCTCGGCCGCGGCCCCTGGGGGACCTT
The DNA here is from genome assembly GCA_019347785.1 of Actinomycetota bacterium. Taxonomy (GTDB): domain Bacteria; phylum Actinomycetota; class Nitriliruptoria; order Euzebyales; family Egibacteraceae; genus JAHWKQ01. The sequence goes on along the minus strand of JAHWKQ010000235.1, from coordinate 279 downwards.
CCGCACCGTCGTGCTGCCGCAGTGCCGCGGAGCCGTGCTGGCCGGCGCCCTGCTGGTGTTCCTCTACACGATCTCCGACTTCGGGGCCGTGCAGCTGCTGCGCTACGACACGCTCACCAGGGTCATCTTCGCCAGCGTCCTGGATCGCGCCAGCGCCGTGACCTTCAGCCTGCAGCTCGGCGTGGTGGCGCTGGCGGTGGTCGCCGCCGAGCGCCTGGTCACCGCGGCCGACCGCAGCCGCGCCCGGCCGCTGGCGCGCGGTGCCCGGGCGCTGCGGGT
>JAHWKQ010000051.1 GCA_019347785.1 Actinomycetota bacterium | reverse complement strand
CTGAGCCGCGCGAACCTGCCGCAGCGGCCGCCGAATCGTTAGCGTGGTCAACCATGCAGCTCGAGCACTCCTTCACCGTTCCCGCCCCGCCCGCGGAGGCGTTCGCCGTCCTGCGGGACATCGAACGGATCGGGCCGTGCATGCCTGGCGCGGCGATCGAGTCGGTGGACGGCGACAGCTTCACCGGCAGCGTCAAGGTCAAGGTCGGGCCGATCCAGCTCACCTACCGGGGTGACGCCGAGTACGTCGACGTCGACCCCGACGCCCTCACCGCCGTGATCGAGGCGCGCGGCAAGGAGCAGCGCGGCAGCGGCACAGCCGCCGCCACCGTGAGGGCACAGCTGGCGGCCCACCCGGACGGGACCAAGATCGACGTGGTCACCGACCTCGCGGTCACGGGCAAGCCGGCCCAGTTCGGGCGCGGCGTCCTGGCAGACGTGGGCAGCAAGCTGATCGGCGAGTTCGCCCACTGCCTGGCCGACCAGCTCGGCCCCCGGCCCGAGCCGCAGGCGGTCACAGCGGACCAGCAGCCGTCCCGCGAGCCCGCCGGCGCCACCGCTGGGCCCTGGGACGAAGCCAGGCCCGAGGGTATCGCCGACGACCTCTACCAGGTCGAGCCCGAGGCGGTCGACCTCCTGAGCGTGGCGGGCGGACCCGTGCTGCGACGCGTCGCCCCGATCCTCGGCATCCTGCTGCTGCTGTGGGTGGTCTACCGTCTGGTGCGCCACGACTGAAGCGCTCGGCCGCGTAAGCCGCGTTCCTGCGGGCAATCATCCGACCGACCTGTTCGCCAGCCACGAGGAGCAGCGACGTGACCGATCCGCGCGATCCCACCGGCAGCCACGACCCGACCGAGCCGATCCCACCTGCCGGGGCGCCAGGCGCTCGACCTCCGCGCGACGACGCGTACGAGCGCACCGTCGAGGTCGAGGAGCGGCCGGGCCGTCCCGAGGGAGCTCCCGGCTGGATGTGGGCCGCGATCGTCGTGCTCGTCATTCTCGTGCTCGTCCTGCTGGCCGTCCTGCTCACGCGTGAGGACGACGACGTGACCCTCGAGATCCCTACGGCCACGCCGACGCTCCCGACGCTGCCCACCCCCACCCCCACGCCGACGCCGACGGCGACCGTCACCGCAACGCCGACGCCGGCCCCCACGCCCACCCCCAGCCCCACGCCTCCCGCAGTGCCCGAGCCCACACCGACGACCGCCCCTCCGGCGCCCACGACACCGCCTCCCTCACCGACGGCCGAACCGACCCGCGGTCCCGACGACCCCGGCGTCGTGATCGCCCAGGACGGCCGGCAGCTGTTCCCGATCGACGAGGCGCAGCTCGCCTCGTTCGTCGACCAGCAGCTGACCGGGGACGACGTGCTCATCCAGTCGGTCGTGGAAGGCGCAGGCTTCTGGATCGGCACCGGCGAGGACAACCGCGTGTTCGTCGAGTACGAGCAGGGCCTCCTCCCGCTGGGCTTCACGCCCAGCGCGGGAGAGCGGTTCGACTTCCAGGGGACGATGGTCGCCAACGACGACGACGCGCTGGTGCCCGATGACGCAGGCGGCGAGCAGTACCGCCGCCAGGGAGTCCACATCGAGCTGTCGGAGGCGCAGCCGGCCTAGTCTGGCTGTCCATGCCACTCACTCGCCGCTCGCTCCTCGCGAGCGCCGCTGCCGCCGGTGCCGCGCCGCTGCTGACGCGGGCCGGGTGGGCGTTCGGCCAGGACGGCGACTGGGTCCGCGTCGTGGTCCTGGTCATCGACGGGCTCCGCCCGGACGAGATCGGGATCATGCCGAACCTGTCGCAGATCGCCACCGACGGACACCTGCTGCCGTTCAGTCGCGCCCACATGATCGCCGAGACCACCCCCAACCACGTGTCGATGCTGACCGGCGTGCGCGCCGACCGGCACGGCATGCCAGGCAACGGCGTCGCCTACCTGCCGGACAACGTCGGCGAGTCGCCGCGCTACCTCCAGTGCGACTCGCTGTTCACGCTGATGGCGCGCCAGTCACCGCTGCTGGCGGTCGGCACCGCCACGTCGAAGGTCTACATCGTCGAGATGACCAAGCACGACCGCGACGGTGACGGTCAGCCCGACGCCGACGTGGTCGCCGACCCGTTCTTCTACGTCCCCATCAGTGACGCCGCGATCGACGCCGACGTGGCCACGCAGGCGGTGTCCATGGTCGGGACCCTCGACCCGGACTTCGCGTTCGTCAGCTACGGCGACGTCGACCGGGCAGGACACAGCGACGCGACCGGCGGCCCGATCGGGCAGGCGCCGCCTGGCCGGACCGCGTCGCTGCTGGACGCCGACGAGGCGATCCGCCGGCTCGTCGACGCCCTCCAGGCCGACGAGGAGCTGTGGGCCCGGACGGTCATGCTGATCACCGCGGACCACTCGATGGACTGGTCCACGCCCGACTCGATCGTCAACCTCACCGGCCAGTTCGAGGAGGAGGAGCTGCTCGCCGGCCACACGGGTGTGGCCCAGAACGGCGGCGCCGCCATCTTCTGGCTGCTCACACCCGACGAGCCCCGCTCCGAGGAGCGGCTGATGCGCATGCGCGAGATCGCGCTCGCCACCGAGGGCGTCGCCGAGGCGTGGTACACCGCCCCCAACGGCGCCGACCCGGACGGCTACGTCGGCATCGCCCGCCCCGACTGGGGGCTGACCGGCGACCGCACCGGGGACCTCGTCGTGACCGTCGCCGACGGGTACCGGATCACCGAACCGGCGGCCCACTCCAACTTCATCCCGGGCAACCACGGCCACATCGTGACCCTCCCGATCGCGATGATCGTGTGGGGCGGCTGGGACGGGATCGTCCCCAACGACCTCGAGCCCGGCACCCCCGCAGCGCCCCTGGAGGGTCCTGCGCCCGACGTCCGGCTGCCCGACCAGGGACAGAACATCGACGTCGCCTCCACGGTCGCGTGGCTGATGGGGCTGCACCCGCCGCCCGGGGGGTTCGACGGCCGCGTGCTGGAGGAGGCGTTCAGCCGCCGGCCCACCCCCCGCTACCCCGTCGCGGACGTCCCGTCGCTGCCGGCCTACCGGCAGGTCGCCGGCAGCGGGAGGGTCGCCACCGCGGCGGAGCTCAGCCGCCTCGCCTTCCCCGACCCCGAACCCGTGCACACGGTCGTCGTCGCCTCGGCAGAGGACTTCCCCGACGCCCTTGCGGCCACCCCGCTGGCCGTGGCCCTCGGCGCACCGTTGTTGCTGACCGGCCGGGCCCGCCTGGACGAGGCAGCGCGGGCGGAGGTCGAACGGCTCACCCCCGACCAGGCCATCGTGGTCGGAGGCACGGCCGCGCTGTCCGAGGCGGTCGCCGACGACCTCGCCGCCCTGGGCGTCGCCGTCACCCGACTGGCCGACCGCGACCGGTTCGGCACCGCGGCCGCCATCGCCCGGCACATGGCTCCCCAACCGGGGCTGCCCGACGTCGTGCTGGCCTCGGGGGAGGGCTTCCCCGACGCGCTCACCGCCGGCGTGCTGCGGCGGCCGATCCTGCTGACCCGTCAGGGCTCGCTGCCCGAGCCGACCCGCCAGGCCCTCGCCGACCTCGCGACGGCCCGGGTGCTGATCGCGGGCGGCAGCGCCGCCGTGGCCACCGCCGTGGAGGACGTGCTGCGCGCCGACGGCCTCATCGTCGAGCGGATCGGAGGGCCCAACCGCTACGACACCGCAGCCCGGCTGGTCGAGCGGGCCGTGCGCGAGGGCGCCCCGACGGACCTGCTGCACCTCGTGAGCGGCGCGGACTTTCCCGATGCGCTGGCCGCCGGCGCCGCGGTCGGCGCTCGCGGCGGGCTGCTGGTGCCGGTCAGCCCCGCCGGGCTGGACGCCTCGCCGGGAGTCGCCGACCTCCTGGCCCGGCGCTCCGACCAGTTCGTCGAGGTCGTCTACGTCGGCGGCACCAGCGCCATGCCGCAGAGCGTGCGCGACGAGGTGCAGGCCCTCCTGCTGGCGCGGCGGACGCGCGTCAGGCGGCCTCGCTGAATCGCGCATCGGCGTGACGGTCAACGGTCGCCGGCTGCCGCCGGTCAGAAAAGGGTCGGCTGCGGTTCCTCGGGGACGATCAGCTGGGGGCCCTGCGCGCGGCTCGAGTTGACCTCGGTCGACACGCGGTAGCGGTGCAGGGCGCCGTCAGGCGGAGGGGTCAGCAGCCGCTGTGCCTCGTCCGGGTCGGTGTCGGCGGCGAGCCAGGCGTCCCAGTCGTCACGCTCGAGCAGCACCGGCATGCGGTCGTGGATCGCTTCCACGTCGCCGTTGGCGGCGGTCGTGATGACCGCGCAGGTGCGGAGGTGGCCGCGGCGTGCCTCGATGCCGGCCAGCGCCAGCAGCTGGCCGTCCGACCGCTGGAAGTACCAGGGCAGCCGCAGGCCGCCGGTCTTCTCCCACTCGTAGAAGCCGTTGGCGGGGACCAGGCAGCGGCGGCGCCGGAAGCTGTCACGGAACGCCGGGCTGTCCGCCACCGAGTCGTCACGCGCGTTGATCAGCCGCGCGCCGCCCGCGTCGTCGGACGCCCAGCGGGGGACCAGCCCCCAGCGAAAGACCCGTAGCAGGCGCCGGCCGCCGCGCTGCACGACCCCGTAGGCCGGATCGGTCGGCGCGACGTTCCATGACGCCGGCAGCTCGTCGGCCTCACGCTCGTCGACCACGAAGAACCGCACCAGCCCGTCGCGGTCGGTCGCGCTGACGAAGCGTCCGCACATCAGCCGCAGCCGCAGCTGCCGCCGCAGCAGCCGCCACCAGTCCTAGTCATCGGCAGCGTGGAGGTGCCGCCGGCCGTGCCGCTGCGGACGCCGACGTTGACGGTCGAGAACACCCGCCGCAGCTCCCCGCCCTCGCACTCGCGGCACTGCGGGTTCAGGCCGGCGGACTTCTCGGCGTAGGAGGCGCGGACCTCGGTGACGGCTCCGCAGGTCACGCACAGGTACTCGTAGGCCGCCATCTCACTTCTCCTTCTGGGCGCAGGGAGGCTCGTCAGGCATGCCCCCAGTGTGGCGAGCATGTCCGTGGGGTCGCAATCATGCGTCGGCATCTGACGCACACTTGACCGGTGGCCAGGTCACCGGCGAACGCCTTCCTGCCCGACCGCCTGCCGGCCCTGCGCCGCTACCTCCCAGGCGGTCGGCCATGACCGCCGCGCTGGCCCTGCGCGGCGGCCGGGTGATCGATCCCGAGAGCGGCTTCGACGCGGTCGCCGACGTGGCCGTCGACGGGGGCCGCATCACCGCGATCGTGCCTGGCGGGCTGATCGAGGAGGGCGCCGCCACCCTGGACGCCACCGGCTGCATCGTCACCGCCGGGTTCATCGACCTCCACAGCCACGCCCAGTCGATCGGCGGTCACCGGCTGCAGGCGTGCGACGGGGTCACCACCGCGCTGGACCTGGAGGCCGGGGTCGCACCGGTCGAGGTCGCCTACCAGCGCGCCGCCGCGGAGGGCCGGCCGCTGCACCACGGCTGGTCGGCCTCCTGGGCGGCGGTGAGGATGCACGTGCTGGCCGGTGTGCCGCTGGACGGACGCCTGGCCACGACGTTCGCGTCACTTGGCATCGAGGCTTGGCAGGCCGGGGCCCGGCCGGCCGACGTCGATCGGATCATGGCGTTGCTGGAGCAGGAGCTGGCTGCCGGAGCGCTCGGCATCGGGGTGATGCTCGGCTACGCCCAAGGCACCACCCCCGACGAGTACCTGCGCGTGGCGGCGCTGGCCGCCCGCGCCGGTGTCCCCACCTTCACGCATGCCCGCGACCTCGTCGAGACCCGTCCCGACGTCGCCGTGGACGGGGCCGAGGAGATCGTCCGAGCCGCCGCGCAGACCGGCGCGCACATGCACTACTGCCACGTCACGTCGACCTCGACCCACCACGTCGACCGGGTCCTGGCGCTGATCGACCGGGTCCGCCGCGAGGGCGCGCACGTCACGGTCGAGACGTACCCGTACGGCGCCGGCCTGACCGCCGTGAGCGCCGAGTTCCTGGCCCCCGACCGGCTGCCGTTGCGCGGCCTCGGGCCCCGCTCGCTGACCTACCTGCCGACCGGGGAGCGGATCGCCGACGTCGCCCGGCTCGAGCAGCTGCGCGCCGTCGATCCCGGCGGGCCGGTGCTCGTCGACTTCCTCGACGACGCCCGTGCCGAGGACCGCGCGGTGATCCGCCGGGCGCTCTCCTTCGACGGGGCGATGGTCGCCAGCGACGCGGTGTGGCTGACCGACGCGACCGGCGCTCCGGCTGGTGAGGGGCCCGACGCGCTCGCCTGGCCGCTGCCGCGTGGGCTGGTCACGCATCCGCGCACCGCGGGGACGTTCGCGCGGTCGCTGAGGGTGCTCGTCGACGACGTCGGTGAGCCGTGGCCGCGGGCGCTGGCCCGCTGCTCACTGCTGCCCGCGCAGACGCTGCAGGCCGCCGTCCCCGCGCTGGCCCGCAAGGGTCGGCTCCAGGTCGGCGCCGACGCCGACGTCGTGGTGTTCGAGCCCGACCGGCTCGCAGACCAGGCCACCTACGCCGACACGACCCGACCCGCAACCGGCGTCGTCCACCTCCTGGTCGGCGGGCAGGCGGTGATCCGCGGCGGCGAGCTGGACGTCGACGCCCTCCCCGGCCGTCCCGTGCGGCGCTGACCCTGGACCGCCTCTCGCCTACACGGGCGTCTCGGCGTAGGTGAAGACCTCGTCCCAGCGGGCGTCCAGGCGGCGGCGCGCCTCCTCGGGCGGCACCGCGACGTAGCGGTCGCCGTCCGGTTCGACCAGCCTCAGGGCCGCGAGGTCGCCAAGCGCGTCGTGGATCTCGAAGTCCAGCCTCACGTCGTGCTCGCTGGCGAGCCACTGCTCGACGTCGTGGTCGAGCTCCTCCGCGGTCAGCGGGCCCGCGACCAGCAGCGCGCTGTAGGCCAGCAGCGCCTCCTTGACCTCCTCCTCCTCGGCGGCGTCGAGCAAGTGGAAGAACACGCCGACATCGTTGTCGAGGTTGCGGAAGTAGAGGTTCTCGCTGAGCTGCTTCATGTACTGGATCTTGCGGTTCTTGAAGGCGTTCCACTGCTTGGCGAGGTAGCCGACCAGCGCCGACAGCCCCGCGGCCAGCGCCAGCAGCGCCGCCTGGTCGATCAGGACGGGTTCGTCGCGGAGCCCCAGCCAGAAGGCGATCAGCAGGAAGATCAAGCCCAGCGAGCCGAGCAGCTTGGTCGACACGACCACGACGCCGCTCACCGCGGCAGGCACGCCCAAGATGAGCTTGTCGATCAGCCGCATCCCCACCTCGGTGTTGGGGAACAGCATCTCGAGGTCGGCGCGCGGGACGTTCTGGAACAGCTTGACCAGCGTGGCACCGGGCTCGAACGGCAAGTCGGCCACGTCACGGCCCTGGGCCTCGAAGTACTCGGCGTCACGGAACCGCACGTAGACGGCGACGCGCTCGTAGGTGGCGAAGGTGATCTCGCGGCGGCGCAGCCCGTAGAGCTCCCGCACCGTCTCCGTGGAGCGACGCACGCCGCGGCGGCTGAACAGCACCTCGGCGAAGTCGCCGAAGTCCACGTGCACGCGGATCTTCAGGAGCGACTCCTCCTCGAACGCCGAAGCCAGCTCGTCGCTGCCGATCGGTTCGAAGTTGGCGTCCTCCAGCAGCTGCCTGAGCTCCCCGACCAGCTGGTCCTGGGCCGCGGCCTCGTCGACCGGCTCCCGTGACCGCAGCGCCCGCACGTCGCTGTCCTGCGCGAACGGCGCGTAGGCCTCCTTCATCCGCTCCAACCGGGCGTGATAGGTCATGTGCACGAAGCTCGTGAGGATCTCGGCCAGCGAGCGGAACAGCGGCGCATCGTCCTCGCCCACCCGTTCGGCGCACATCGAGACGACGTCGCGGCGGGCGAAGGGGATGAAGCGCTCCGGTGCCATGGCCCTTCAGTCTGGGCACGACCGGCGCGAGCGGGCAACCGCCTGTGGCACGGTGACGCCATGGGCCTCCAGCCGCGCAGCGATGCCCGCGGTGCCGCGACGTCCGCGGCGGCACGGGCCGGGTGCGTCGTGCGACCCCTGGAAGGCGCCGCCGAGGCGCGCGCGGCCAGCGCGCTGTTCGACCGGGTGTGGGGCGGCGAGGGGATCCTGCCGGCCACGCTGGTGCGGGCGATCGGGCACGCCGGCGGCTACGCGGTCGGAGCCTGGGACCACGAGGCGCTGGTCGGCGCGTCGGTCGCGTTCCTCGGCGCTGAGCAGCGGCTTCACTCCCAGATCACCGGCGCGCTGCCGGCGCGGCAGGGCGGCGGCGTCGGCTTCGCCCTCAAGCAGCACCAGCGCTGGTGGTGCCTGGAGCGCGGCATCACGACGGTGACGTGGACCTTCGACCCGCTCATGACCCGCAACGCGTGCTTCAACCTGCGCAAGCTCGGCGCGGTCGTCAACGGCTTCGAACCCGACTTCTACGGGCCGATGGACGACGCCTACAACGCCGACGACGCAACCGACCGGTGCGTGGTGACGTGGCTGCTCGACAGCGACCGTGCCGCCACGGCTGCCGAGGGCGGCAGCCTGCCGTCGCCGGACGTCTCCGCGGCGACGACGCTGCTGGACCGGGACGAGCGCGGTGGCCCGCGCCTGTGCGACCCTGCTGGGGCGGCGGTCCTGCGGGCACGCGTGGGCGACGACCACCTGGCGCTGCGCCGCACCGACCCCGCCGCAGCGCGCGCGTGGCGGCTGGCGTTCCGCCAAGCGGTCGGCGGCGCGATCCGCGAGGGGTACGTTGCCGTCGACGCGGACCGGGACGGCTGGTGGACGCTGGTGCGCGGTGACGAGGAGGTTTGGCGGTGAAGCTGGAGGCCGTTGAGCTGCGGCGCATCGCCCTTCCCCTGGTGCGCCCCTTCCGAACCTCGTTCGGCACGCAGACGGCTCGCGATGTGCTCCTGGTCCGCGCCCACACCCCCGACGCGGACGGCTGGGGCCGAGTGCGTCGCGCTGAGCGAACCGATCTACTCCTGGCTGGGTGGAGGGCTACCTGGCCGAGGGGTACCGCCGCATCAAGGTCAAGATCCAGCCCGGCTGGGACGTCGAGGTCGTCGCCGCCGTCCGCGAACGCTGCGGCGACGACGTGCCGCTGCAGATCGACGCCAACACCGCCTACCGGTTGGGCGACGCCCGGCACTTGTCCCGCCTCGACGGGTTCGCTCTCCTGCTCGTGGAACAGCCCTTCCCCGCGGAGCAGCTCCGTGCCCACGCCGAGCTGGCCCGGCGCATCGGCCGTGCCGCCAACGTCGCGCTCGCGGCCTTGCCGGGCATGACGCTCCCGGGCGACGTCTCCGCCTCGGCCCGCTTCTACGCCACGGACGTGATCACGGCCCCGTTCGTGATGGAGGACGGGCACCTTCGTGTCCCCGACGGACCGGGGCTCGGCGTCGAGGTCGACCACGCGGTGCTCGAAGAGGTCACCACCACGGTGCGCACGGTTCGACCGCACGGGAGGGCTGCATGAGCGCCGACGTGATCGTGGTCGGCGGCGGCGTGATGGGTGCGGCCACCACGTGGGTGCTGGCCCGTCGTGGGCACCGCGTCACGCTGCTGGAGCGCTTCGAGCCCGGGCACGCGCGCGGGTCGAGCCACGGGACCGCGCGGATCTTCCGGTTGGGCTACGAGGAGGCCGACTACCTGCGACTGGCCCACCGGGCGCTGCCCGGCTGGCGGGAGCTTGAGGCCATCAGCGGTGCGACCCTGCTCGAGCTCACCGGCACCCTCGACCACGGGCCGGCCGACGCCGTCGCGCCACTGATGGCGGCGTTCGCGGCGGCAGGAGTCGAGCACCGCGTCCTCGACCGCGACGAGGCGCAGGCGCGCTGGCCCGGTGTGCGGTTCGACGAGGCCGTCGTGCACCACAGCGAAGCTGGGCGGCTCTACGCCCAGCGCACCGTCGACGTGCTGCACCAGGCCGCCCGTCGGCTCGGTGCCCAGCTGCGGTTCGAGACACCGGTGGCGGCGCTGCGGACCGAGGACCTGGCCGTGGAGGTGGCCACGGCCCGCGGCGAGGTCCTGCGGGCCGGCACCGCGGTGGTGACGGTCGGCGCCTGGGCGGCGAAGCTCCTCGACGGCGTGGTCGCGCTGCCGAGGCTGCGGGTGACCGCCGAGCAGCCGCTGATGTTCCGCGCCCGGGAGCGTGCTCCGGCGTCGTTCCTCCCGCTCATCCACCGCGGTAGCCACGTGATGTACAGCTTCGGGGTTCCCGGCGAGGGGGTGAAGGTCGCCGAGCACTACCGCGACGAGTGGCTCGACCCCGACGACCGGCCCTTCGACGCCGACCCGGTCGCCCAGGACCGCGTCAGCGCCTACATCCGCAGCTGGCTGCCCGCTCTCGACCCCGACCCGGTCAGCGCCACCCGGTGCCTGTACACCATCACGCCCGACCGGGACTTCATCCTGGACCGGCACGGCCGCATCGTCGTCGGCGCGGGCTTCTCCGGGCACGGGTTCAAGTTCGCCCCGCTCATCGGTGAGCTCCTGGCCGACCTGGCCGAGGGCGCCGAGCAGACCAACCCCCGGTTCCGGTTCGGCGCCGACACCCGCCGGGCCGACGCGGGCCTGGTGTGAGCACCCATACTGGGGCGGACATGACGACCCGGCGCCTGCCCCGCTGGTCCGAGCTGCGCCCGCTGCTCGGCCTCGAGGTGCCGACCCTCCGCCGCCACCAGCGGATCGCCCGCGCGGCGAGCATCCCGGATCTGCGGTCGCTGGCGCTGCGGCGCGCGCCGCGCGCCGTGTTCGACTACGTCGACGGGGCCGCCGAGGGCGAGACCAGCCTGGCCCGCGCCCGCAGCGCCTACCGGGCGGTGGAGTTCCGCCCGCGCGTGCTGCGCGACGTGGCCGACGTCGACACCAGCCGCAGCATCCTCGGCCAGCGGTCCGCCCTGCCGTTCGCCCTCGCCCCCACCGGGTTCACCCGGATGATGCACACCGCCGGCGAGGCCGCCGTCGTGCGGGCCGCCCACGCCAACGGCATCCCCTACACGCTGTCGACGTTGGGCACCACCACGCCCGAGGGCCTCGCCGCCGCCGCTCCGACCGCCCGCCGCTGGTTCCAGCTGTACGTGTGGCAGGACCGGGACGCCAGCGAGGCGCTCATCGCCCGCGCGCGAGCGGCCGGCTTCGAGACGCTGATGCTCACCGTGGACACGGCCGTGGCCGGCATGCGGCTGCGCGACGTGCGCAACGGCCTCACCATCCCCCCGCGGCTCACGGCGTCGACGCTGCTGGAGATGGCGCTGCACCCATCCTGGTGGGCGGACCTGCTCACCAGCGAGCCGTTGGAGTTCGCGACCCTGTCGGGCTTCGACGGCACGGTGGCCGAGTTGGTCAACCGCATGTTCGACCCCGCGGTGACCTGGGCGGACCTGGCGTGGCTGCGGGACCGCTGGGACGGCCCGCTGGTCCTCAAAGGCGTGCAGACGATCGCCGACGCCAAGGAGGCCGCCGCCCACGGCGTGGACGCGATCGTGTTGTCCAACCACGGTGGCCGGCAGCTCGACCGCGCCCCGACGCCGCTGCTGCAGCTGCCCGACGTGGTCGCGGCCACGAAGGAGGTAGACGCGCTCGCGCGGAACGT
>JAHWKQ010000050.1 GCA_019347785.1 Actinomycetota bacterium | reverse complement strand
CGGCCGGGCAGGCCCGGCGGCGCCCCACCCGGACGGGAGGGACCCCCCCCAGGCGCGCCCGGCCGTCCGGCGAAGCGGCCGAGCGCGCCCGCGGGGAAGAAGCCCAAGAAGGGCAGGCGGCGCAAGGAGCCGACGCTGCAGGAGCAGTTCGAGGCGGAGGCGCAGCCACGCGGCCGGCGTGCCGGGCCGGTGCAGGCCACGGTCGAGGGCCCCGTCGACGTCGTGCCCGGGGTCACGGTGGGGGAGTTCGCCAAGGCGATCGGGGTCAGCCCCACCGACATCGTGCGGCTGCTGTTCGGCCTGGGCGAGATGATCACCGTCACCCAGTCGATGTCCCGGGACCTGATCGAGGTCGTCGCCGGCGAGCTCGGCGCCCAGGTCAACTTCGTCACACCCGAGGACCTGGAGTTCGGCCCCGAGCCGCAGGACCGTCTCGATGACCTGCGGCCGCGGGCGCCCGTCGTCACGGTGATGGGCCACGTGGACCACGGCAAGACCCTGCTGCTGGACCGCATCCGCCAGGCTGACGTCGTCAGCGCCGAGGCGGGCGGCATCACCCAGCACATCGGTGCCTACCGCGTGGCCAAGGACGGCCGCGCGATCACCTTCATCGACACGCCGGGTCACGAGGCCTTCACGCAGATGCGGGCGCGGGGCGCGCGCGTCACCGACGTGGCGGTGCTCGTGGTCGCGGCCAACGACGGCGTCATGCCACAGACCGTGGAGGCCCTCAACCACATCCGGGCGGCCGAGGTGCCGATCATCGTCGCGGTCAACAAGATCGACGTGGACGGCGCCGACCCCAACCGGGTCCGCACCCAGCTGACCGAGCACGGGCTCGTCGCCGAGGAGTTCGGCGGGCAGACGACCATGGTCGACGTCTCGGCCAAGACCGGCCAGAACATCGACGAGCTGCTGGAGATGGTGCTGCTGCAGGCCGACGTCGGCGAGCTCGCCGCGAACCCGGACCGGCCGGCGCGCGGCGCCGTCATCGAGTCCCAGCTCGAGCGTGGCCGCGGAAGCGTCGCGACGGTGCTGGTCCAGCGGGGGACGCTGCGGGTGGGGGACAACCTCGTGGCCGGCGTCGCCGACTGCAAGGTGCGGGCCATGTTCGACGAGCGTGGCGAGTCGGTGTCACAGGCCGGCCCGTCCACGCCCGTGCAGGTGCTCGGCTGGAACGACCTGCCCGACGCGGGTGACGAGTTCAGGGTCGTCGCCGACGAGCGCACGGCCCGGTCGGTCGCCTCGGACCGGCAGGCGCGGCAGCGCCGGATGGAGCTGGCGAGCCGGCGGACGCTGTCGCTGGAGGACCTGTCCGGCGCGATCGCCGAGGGTGCGCTGCAGACGCTCAACCTCATCGTCAAGGGCGACGTGGCGGGCTCGGTCGAGGCGCTCGCCGACGCCGTGGCCAAGCTCGAGCTGCCCGAGGTCAAGGTGCGCATCGTGCACCAGGGCGTGGGCGCGGTGACCGAGAACGACGTGAGCCTGGCGCAGGCCTCCGACGCCATCATCCTCGCGTTCAACGTCCGCCCCGAGGCCAACGCGCGGGTGGCGATCGACGAGTCCGGCGTCGACCTCCGCTCCTACTCCGTGATCTACCAGGCCGTGGAGGACATCGAGGCGGCCGTCAAGGGACTGCTGGCCCCCGAGTACGCCGAGGCCGTCGTGGGCCGGGCGCAGGTCCGCGAGATCTTCCGCGTCCCCCGCGTCGGCCCCGTCTTCGGGTGCTACGTCACCGACGGGGACCTGCGGCGCAACGCGGCCGTCCGCGTGATCCGTGACGGCGTCGTCGTCGCCGACGACCACATCGCGTCGCTGCGCCGGTTCAAGGAGGACGTGACGGAGGTGACCACCGGCTACGAGTGCGGCGTGGGCCTTGACCGCTTCGCCGACGTCAAGCGGGGCGACGAGTTCGAGGCGTACGAGCAGCGCGAGGTGGCGCGCACCTGACAGATGGTCGCCGCCCTCATCGACCTGGACCTGCACGTGCCCGCGTGCACGTCGCTCAAGGCCAAGCGTGCCGTCGTCAAGTCGCTCATCGCGAGGCTGCGCCGGGAGCTCAACTGCTCGGTGGCCGAGGTCGCCCACCAGGACCTGTGGCAGCGGGCCGCCCTGGGCGTCGCCGTCGTGAGCGGCACGCACTCCGGGGCGCGCAGGGTCGCCCAGCAGGTCGAGCGCGTCGTGTCGCGCGAGCCGCGGGTGGAGATCATCGCGGTCGCCGTCGACCTGCACGCGCCGGAGCGCTGAGCGCGGGCGGGAGACCCCGGTGAGCCAGCGCATTCGCCGTGTCAACGAGGCCGTCAAGCAGGTCCTCGCCGGCGCGCTCGCGGACCTGAAGGACCCGCGGGTCGGCTTCGTCACGCTGACCGACGTGCGCACCAGCCCGGATCTCGCCCGGGCGGAGGTGTTCTACACGGTCCTGCCCGACGACCCGGAGGCCCGCGCGCGGACGGCGGCGGGCCTGCGCAGCGCCGCGCCCCTGCTCCGGCGGGAGCTCGGGGCCAGGCAGCGGCTGCGGCGCGTGCCGGAGCTGGTGTTCACGCACGACCCGGTGCCGGAGCACGGCCGGCGCATCGAGTCCCTGCTGCGTGGCGAGACGCGGCCGGGGGGAGGCGACCCGGATGACCATCCCCGAGGCTGAGTGGGCTCGCGCCGTCGCCGTGCTGACGTCGTCGGCCGAGGTTGCGCTGGCGTGCCACGTCGACCCCGACGGCGACGCGCTGGGCTCGCTGCTCGCGCTGCGGCGCTTCCTGGACGGCCGGGGCGTGGCCACGGCCGCCTCGTGGGGCGCCGCCGGAGAGCCCGCGCCGCTCGGGCGGGTGACGACCGCCCGCGGGGACGGCGGCGCGGGGACGCTGACGGTGCCCCCGCAGTACACCTTCCTGCCGGGCCTGGACGCGCTGATGCCCGTGGCGGAGTTCCCGGCCGCGCCGGAGGTGCTCGTCTGCCTGGACACGGGCACGCCGCAGCGGCTCGGCTCCCTGGGACGCGCGGCCCGGGCCGCGCGCACCGTGGTCGTGCTGGACCACCACGAGTGCGGCGACGCCTTCGGGGACGTGCGCCTGGTCGACCCGGCCGCGGCGGCCACCGCCGTGCTGGTCGACGAGCTCGTGGGGCGCATGGGCGGCAGGCTGGACGCGGCCATGGCCGAGTGCCTCTACGTCGGCCTCGTCACGGATACCGGGCGCTTCCAGCACTCCAGCACCACGCCGGAGGTCATGCGCCTGGGGGCCCGCCTGCTGTCGCACGGCCTCGACGCCTCGCGCATCAACCGCCAGGTATGGGAGACGCACAGCTTCGGGTACGTCAAGGTGCTGTCGCGCGTCCTGGATCGGGCGACCCTCGTGCCCTCGGTCGGGCTCGCGTGGACCGCAGTGCTCCAGCGCGACCTGGACGAGTGCGGGATCGCGGCGCAGGAGACCGAGGGCTTGAACGACGTCCTTCGCGCGGTGGAGGTGGCCGAGGTCACTCTGGTCGCCAAGGAATGCCCCGGGGGCTCGTGGAAGGTGTCCCTGCGCAGCCGTGGCGGCGTCAACGTCGGCGACGTGGCCGCCCGCCTCGGCGGCGGCGGCCACGCCTTCGCCGCGGGCTTCACCGACGAGGGTCCCGTGGAGGGCGTCGTCCACCGGGTGCGCCGGGTGCTCGACGGTCTGACACCCGCGGCCGGGCCGCGGCGGGCGGCCCCCGGGCCCCCGGCGGAGCGCGCCGGGTCCGGGCGGGCGTGACGCGCATGGACGGCGTGCTGGTCGTGGACAAGCCGCCGGGCATGACGTCCCACGACGTCGTCGCCCGGGTGCGGCGCGCGGCGGGGCAGCGCAGGGTGGGCCACGCCGGCACGCTCGACCCCGACGCGACCGGCGTGCTCGTCGTGTGCCTGGGACGGGCGACGCGGCTCGCGTCCTACCTGCAGGCCTCGACCAAGACGTACGAGGCGCGGGTCCGGCTGGGCGTGACCACGACGACCCTCGACGCGTCCGGCGCGGTGGTGTCCCGACACGACGCGTCGGGGGTCGACGAGCAGGCGCTGTGCGAGACGCTGCAGGGCTTCGTCGGGGCGATCACGCAGGTCCCGCCGATGGTCAGCGCGGTCAAGGTCGACGGCGAGCGGTTGTACGCCAGGGCCCGGCGCGGCGAGGAGGTGGCCCGCCCCGCCCGCACGGTCACGATCGCCCACCTCGTGCTGGAGGACTTCGAGCCGGGGCCGCACGCCGAGGCGACGCTGCTCGTCACCTGCTCGGCGGGCACCTACGTGCGTGCGCTCGCCGCGGACGTGGGGGAGCGGCTGGGCGTCGGCGCCCACCTGGTGGGCCTGCGACGGCTGGCCTCGGGCCGCTTCTCGCTGGACCGGGCACGGGCCCTGGAGGAGGTCGAGGCCCTGGGCGCCCACGGCGAGCTGCGGTCAGCCCTGCTGCCCATGGCCGAGGCGGTCGCGGACTACCCGACGGTCACGGTCGATGACGCCGGGGCGCGAGCGCTCGGCGTCGGCCGACCGCTCGCGCCCACCGGGCATCGCGGGCCGGTCGCGGCCGTCGACGCCGGCGGCCGGCTGGTGGCCATGGTCCAGGACCGTGACTCGGCCGCGCGACCGCTGGCGGTCTTCGCCCCCGTCGAGCGGAATGGCTGAGCCCGGGCACCGCCCCGCGCCGCCGGCCCGGTCGGAGCCGGCCCCGGTCGTCACGGGCACCGAGGGCGTGGCGCCGGCTCCCTCGGTCGTGGCGATCGGCTTCTTCGACGGCGTCCACCTGGGCCACCGCGCCATCATCGATCGCGCCGCGCGCGCCGCCGCGGAGGGCGGGATCCGCAGCGTCGTCGTCACCTTCGACCGCCATCCGATGGAGGTGGTCAGGCCCGGCAGCCAGCCACGACTGCTGATGACGCTGGCCAGGCGCGCCGCGACCCTGGCAGCCTGCGGCGTGGACCTGGTGGTCGTCCTGTCGTTCGACGACGAGCTGCGGCACCTGTCCCCGGCGGGCTTCGTCGACCGTGTGCTCGGATCCCTGGGCGCCCGCCGCGTCGTGGTGGGGGCCAACTTCCGCTTCGGCCACAAGGCGGCCGGCGACGTCGCCACGCTGCACGAGCTCGGGGCCGTCCGCGGCTTCGAGGCGGAGGGTGTCACGCTGCGGGAGCTCGACGGCGTCGTCATCTCCTCCACCGAGGTCCGCGCCGCCGTCGAGAGCGGCGACGTGCGCCGGGCCGCGCGGCTGCTGGGGCGACCCTACCTGGTCGAGGGCGTCGTCGTCCGTGGCGACCGCCGCGGCGAGACGCTGGGGTTCCCGACCGCCAACCTGCAGGTCAGCCGCCGGGTCGCCGTGCCCGCGCGCGGCATCTACGCGGGCCTGTTCCACACCCAGGACGCCCGGGCGCACCGCTGCGTCACCAGCGTCGGCGTGAACCCCACGTTCGGGGGCCAGGACCTCCGGGTCGAGTCGTTCCTTCTGGACTTCCGCGGCGACCTGTACGGCGCCTCGGCGGGCGTCGACTTCCGCCACCGCATCCGCGAGGAGCGCCGCTTCGCCCGGCCCGAGGAGCTGGTCGCCTGGATCCGCGGCGACGTGGCCCGGGCCCGGGCCCTGCTCGCCGGGGACGAGCGGGGGGCCGGCTGACGCTTGTGGGGGCCTCGGGGCGATGGCAGACTGGTGGGATCCGTCGATCAGAGGGACCGGTCACCGTGCCCTGTCACAGCGCCGGCGGCCCCCGCTGCGGCCGGGACGCTACGATCGTCCCGTGCCGTCGACAGGCGCCTGACAGGCGTCCCCGCGCCGGACGCGCCACCACAGGAGCGTGCGTTTGAGCAGAGCCGTCATCCCCGACAAGCAGCGACTCATCAGCGACTATGCGACGACCGGAGGCGACACGGGCTCGCCGGAGGTACAGGTCGCGCTGCTGACCGCGCGCATCAACCACCTGACCGAGCACCTGAGGACCCACCAGAAGGACCACCACTCACGGCGCGGCCTGCTGCAACTCGTCGGGCGCAGGCGCCGCCTGCTGGACTACGTGCAACGCACCGACGTACAGCGCTACCGGGAGCTGATCCAGCGACTGGGTCTGCGCCGGTAGCGTCGGCAGACCACGATCCGCTCCGGAGCCGGGCACGAGCCCGGCCACGGGGAGACGCGACGAGTCAGTTGTCAGTGACGACGGCTGCGGTGCCATCGCAGCCGCGGTGACTGGGAACTGGCCCTCGCGCCCCGTCCGACACGCGTCGGTCCCCGTCCGGGACGGGCACCGGTGACGACCGCGCGGTCGTCAGGAGGGACCACCACACGGATGGGAAGACTGGGAATCCACGAGGCGTCGGCCACGGTCGGCGACGTCACCGTACGCTTCGAGTCCGGCACGCTGGCCGGTCAGGCCGGGGGCGCGGTCGTCGCCCACCTGGGCGAGACGATCCTGCTCGTCACGGCCACCGCCAGCGGCAGGCCCAAGGAGCATCTGGACTTCCTCCCGCTCACCGTCGATTACGAGGAGCGGATGTACGCGGCCGGCAAGATCCCCGGCAGCTTCTTCAAGCGGGAGGGCCGGCCCAGCGAGCAGGCCATTCTGACCTGTCGCCTCGTCGACCGCCCGATGCGACCGACGTTCGACGCCGGACTGCGCAACGAGATCCAGCTGCTGGTCACCACGCTGTCCGCCGACCAGGCAAACCCCCCCGACGTGCTGGCCATCAACGGCGCGTCGCTGGCCACGACGCTGGCCGGTATCCCGTTCGACGGGCCCGTCGCCGGGCTGCGGATGGCCATGGACCGCGAGGGCGCCTGGACGCCGTTCCCGACGTTCCAGCACCTGGCCGACGAGGCGATCTTCGACCTGGTCGTCGCCGGCAGGCTCAACCCCGACTCCGGCGAGATCGACATCCTCATGGTCGAGGCGGAGGCCACCGAGCACTCGGTCGAGCGCATCGAGCTCGGCGGCGCCAAGCCGACCGAGGAGGTCCTGGGCGCCGCGCTCGAGGAAGCCAAGGGTCACCTCAAGACGCTGTGCGACCTGCAGCTGGAGTTCGCCGCGCAGGCCGGAACCAGGGACGCGGCGTCGTACCCCCGGTTCCCCGCCTACGACGACCAGGTGGCCCAGGCGGTGCGGGCCGTGTCCGACGATCTCGCGGCCGTGCTCGCCGACCCCGGGCTGGACAAGGCCGGACGCTCGGAGCGGGTGGCCGAGCTGCGCGAGCGCGCGGTCGACGCCGCGTTCGCCGACGCCGGGGACGTCGAAGCCGGCGACGACGAGCTCGAGCGGCAGGCGCGCAACGCCTTCCGTGCCCTGGAGAAGACGCTCATCCGCCGCCGGGTCGTCAACGACGGCGTGCGCGTCGACAGCCGTGGACCCCGGGACATCCGGCCGCTGTCGGCCGACGCGGGGGTCCTGCCGCGCGCGCACGGCTCGGGTCTGTTCAGCCGCGGCGAGACCCAGGTCCTCAACGTGCTGACACTGGGGATGCTGCGCGAGGCCCAGCGATTGGACACCCTCGACCCGGTCGACGAGAAGCGCTACCTGCATCACTACAACTTCCCGCCGTTCTCCACGGGCGAGACGGGCTTCATGCGCGGCCCGAAGCGCCGTGAGATCGGCCACGGGGCGCTGGCCGAGCGCGCGCTGCGGCCGGTCGTGCCCGGCCCCGAGGAGTTCCCCTACACGCTGCGGCTGGTCAGCGAGGTGGTGTCGTCCAACGGCTCGACGTCGATGGCCTCCGTGTGCGCCTCGACGTTGTCGCTCATGGACGCCGGTGTGCCGGTCGCGGCGCCGGTGGCCGGCATCGCCATGGGACTGATCAGCGAGGAGGGCAGGTACACCACCCTGACCGACATCGTCGGGGCCGAGGACGCCTTCGGCGACATGGACTTCAAGGTCGCCGGCACGGCCGACTACATCACCGCCCTGCAGCTGGACACGAAGCTGGCGGGCATCCCGGCCCGGGTGCTGGCCGACGCGCTGCAGCAGGCGCGCGAGGCACGCCACGAGATCCTCGGCGTCATCACCGACTGCCTGCCCGAGCCCCGCGCCGAGCTCAACCCGCACGCCCCGCGCGTGCTCGTCGAGTACATCCCCGGCGACAAGATCGGCGAGGTGATCGGGCCCAAGGGCAAGATCATCCGGGAGATCACCGAGGAGACCGGCGCCGACGTGGACATCGACGACGTCGACGGGCGCGGGGTCGTGAAGATCTACTCGGCTGACTCCGCCAAGGCCGACCTGGCGCTGGAGCGCGTCCGCGCGATCGCCAACCCGGTCGTGCCCAAGGAGGGCGAGCGCTATTACGGCACCGTCGTCAAGACGACCGACTTCGGGGCGTTCGTCTCCCTCACCCCGGGCAGCGACGGGCTGCTGCACATCTCGCGGCTCGGCGGCAGCCGGCGGCTCGACCACGCCGACGAGGCCGTCAGCGTGGGCGAGAAGCTGTGGGTGGAGGTCGCCGAGGTCGTGGACGGGCGCAAGTTCAAGCTCGTGCCCATCGACGAGCCGGCGAGCGAGCCCGCCGTGGAGACCCCCGACGCACCCCCCGTCGTGGCGCCCGTCGCCGCGACCGCCCCCGAGCCCGAGCCCGAGCCGTCGCCGGCCCGGCCGGCGCCGCGCGAGGGAAGCGGCCGGGAGCGGTCACGCAGGCGGACCCGCCAGCGGACGGACCAGCAGGCCCCGGCCGACGAGACGGGCGGCCGGCGGCGTACGCGCCGCCCGTGAGCCGCCTCGGGGCGGAGCCGGACCGCAGCGACCCGGGGGGCCACGGCGAGGGATCGCCGGCGCCGGAGGGCGGTGGCGGGGTCCGCTCGACGGTGCTGGCCTCGGGTGTGCGGGTCGTGACGGAGGCCATGCCACACGTCCGGTCGGCGGCCGTCGGCTTCTGGCTCGACTGCGGCTCGCGCGACGAGCAGGCGGCCCTCGCCGGCGCGAGCCACTTCCTGGAGCATCTGTTGTTCAAGGGCACCAGCCGGCGCTCGGCCCAGGACATCGCGGAGGCCCTCGAGGCGGTCGGTGGCGACCTCAACGCGTTCACCAGCAGGGAGTACACCTGCTTCCACGCCCGCTGCCTGGACGAGGACCTCGCCCTCGCCATCGACGTGCTGGGCGACATGGTCACCTCGGCGACGAACGCGCCGGCCGACGTCGAGGCCGAGCGCAACGTCGTGCTCGAGGAGATCCGCATGCACCTGGACACGCCCGACGAGCTGGTGCACAGCGTCTTCAACGAGGCCTACTTCGGTGACCACGCGCTCGGCCGGGAGGTTCTCGGTCACGTCGGGACCGTCGGCGGGATGACCCGCGACGAGGTGCACGGGTACTACCGGCGGTGGTATGTGCCGGCGAACCTGGTCGTCGCCGTGGCGGGCAACGTGGCCCACGAGGAGGTCGTCGGGCTGGTGGCCGGGGTGGTCGGCGCCTGGGACGGCGGCGACGGGGCCACCGGGACGAGGCCACCGTCGCCGGCCGGTGGGCGCCGGCGCGGCGAACCCGCGCGCGGGCCGTCGGGGCCGTCCGCGCTGGTGCGGCCGCGGCCGACCGAGCAGGCGCACATCGTGGTCGGAGGCCCCGGCCTCGCCCGCGACGACCCGCGCCGGTTCGCCGCGAGCGTGCTGGACCAGGCGCTCGGCGGCGGCATGTCCAGCCGGCTGTTCCAGGAGGTCCGCGAGCGCCGTGGGCTGGTCTACTCCGTCTACAGCACCCAGGCCCGCTACACCGACGCGGGCACCTTCGCCGTCTACGCGGGCACGACACCCGGCAGGGCCCTGGAGGTCCTCGACGTCGTGCGCGCGGAGCTGCGCCGTGCCGCCGACGGGGGACTGACGGCCGACGAGCTCCGCCGCGCCAAGGGCCATCTCGCCGGCAGCCTGCTCCTGGCGCTGGAGGACAGCGGCAGCCGCATGGTCCGTCTCGGCAAGGCCGTCGTGACCGGCACGCCACTGCTGGGCCTCGACGAGCTGCTGGAGACGATCCGGGGCGTGAGCGACGCCGACGTCGCCGACGCCGGGCGGGTGCTGCTGGCCGAGCCGACGACGCTGGCGGTGGTCGGCCCCTTCGACGACGCCGCGGGCAGGCGCCCGTTCGAGGGATGGCTGGCCGACCCCGTGGGCGCGTGACGCGCGTCGCCGTCGTCGGCGCCCACGGCCGTATGGGCACGGTGGTGTCCGAAGCGATCGACGCCGACGCCGAGTGCGAGCTGGTCGCCCGCGTGGGCTCGGAGGACAGTCTGGACGGCGTCATCGATGCGGGCGCCGATGTCGCGGTCGAGTTCACGACGCCCGCCAGCGTGCGGCGCAACGTGGCGTGGCTGCTGGAGCGCGGGGTGCACACCGTGGTCGGGGCCAGCGGGCTGACCGACGAGGACCTGGTCGAGCTCGAGGCGATGACCGGGCCGGCCAACCTGTTCGTCGCGCCGAACTTCGCCCTGGGGGCGGTGCTGCTGCTGCGGTTGGCCCAGCACGTCGCCCCGCATCTGCCGCACGCCGAGATCGTGGAGCTGCACCACGACGGCAAGCTCGACGCCCCCAGCGGGACCGCGCTGCACACCGCGCGCCTGGTGGCGGCCGCGCGCCGGCGCGACCGGACGGTCCCCGGCCCGGCGGGCCACCCGGCGCGTGGTGCGGTCGTGGACGGCGTGCCCGTGCACAGCGTGCGCCTGCCCGGGATCCTCGCGTCCCAGGAGGTCGTCTTCGGCGCCCCCGGTCAGACGCTGACGATCCGGCACGACTCCCTCGACCGGCGGTCGTTCGCCCCGGGCGTGCTGCTGGCGGTCAAGCGGGTCGGCTCGCTGCCCGGGCTCACCGTCGGGCTCGAGTCGATCCTGTAGCGATGGCTGCCCACGGCGACGCCTTCACCCCCGCGGAGCGGGCCACGCTGCGGCGCCACGTCAGCAACGTCGACGGGTCGGTCTTCGCCCTCACCGACCTGCCGGAGGTCGTCAAGGGGGCGTTGTTCGCACGTTACTCGCGCTCGGCGAAGACCCTGCGCCGCCTGCTGCTCGACGAGTTCGCCGGGGACCTGCACGGGCCCGAAGGGGTCGCCGGGCGGGGCGCGGCCGGCGATCCGGCCGGCTCCGGGCGGGCCGAGCGGCTGTACGAGCGCATGCTGTTGGACTACGGCGACGACTCGGTCGCGCAGCTCGGTGGCGCGCACGTGGCCGTGGAGAGCGCGTCGAACCTGCTGACGAAGACGCTCGAGCGAGGGCGCCTGGCCGCCTACCTGGAGCAGTCGACCCGCTACGTGCCCTACCACGACCGCCCGGGCGGCCGCTACCGCTACCACCGGGACCCCGACATCATGTCGTCCGGGCACGGCCCTGCGTACGTGGCCGAGCTCGACGCCGTCTTCGACGCCTACGCGGATGCCTTCCCCCGCGTCGAGGCGTGGGCGGCGCACCGCTTCCCCCGGGGCCCCGAGACGTCGGAGCGCGCCTGGCGAAGCTCGCTGCGGGCGAAGGCGTGCGACGTCCTGCGGGGGCTGCTGCCCGCGGCGACGACGTCGAACGTGGGCATCTACGCCAGCGGCCAGGCCTACGAGCAGCTGCTGTTGCGGTTGCGCTCCTCCGAGCTGGCCGAGGCCCGCGCCTGCGGCGACGCGCTGCTGACCGAGCTGCGCGCGGTGATCCCGTCGTTCGTC
>JAHWKQ010000049.1 GCA_019347785.1 Actinomycetota bacterium | reverse complement strand
GGCGGCGGCGTCACGCTGACCGACGGTCAGGCGCCGTAGAGGCGCTCGATCTGCTCGGCGAAGTGGTCGGCGACGACGTGGCGGCGGATCTTCAGCGTCGGCGTGATCTCGTCGCGCTCCGGCTCGAGCTCGCGCTCCAGCACCGTGAACGCGCGGATGGACTCGGCGCGGGAGACGGCGGCGTTCGCCTGCTCGACGGCTCGGCCGATCTCCTCGTCGACCGCCCCGGAGCGGGCCAGCTCCGGCACGGACGATGGCAGGTCCCGCTCGGCGGCGAAGGCGCGCGCCTCCTCCGCGTCGAGCGTGACCAGCGCCGCGACGTACGGTCTCCCGTCGCCGACGCACATCGCCTGGGACACCAGCCGGTGGGACTTCAGCCGCTCCTCGAGGACGGCGGGCGCGACGTTCTTGCCCCCCGCGGTGACCAACAGCTCCTTCTTGCGGCCGGTGATGCGCAGGGCGCCCTCGTCGTCCAGCTCGCCCAGGTCGCCGGTGGCGAACCAGCCGTCGGCGTCCAGCACCTCGGCGGTGGCCGCCTCGTTGCCCCAGTAGCCCCGGAAGACGTTGCCGCCGCGCACCAGCACCTCGCCGTCGTCGGCGATGCGCACCTCCACGCCCGGCAGCGGGGGCCCCACGCTGCCGACGCGGTGGCGCCCCGGACGGTCGACGGTCGCCGGGGCGGTCGTCTCGGTCAGGCCGTACCCCTCCAGCACCTGGACCCGCGCGGCGGCGAAGAAGTGCGCGAGATAGGGGCTCAGCGGCGCACCGCCGGAGATGCAGTACCGGACCCGGCCACCCAGGCCCTCGCGAACCCGTGCGTAGACGAGCCGGTCCGCGACGGCGCGGGCCACGCGCGCCCGCCGGGACGGCGCCGGCGAGGCCCCCCAGGCCCGTGATGCGGACACGGCGAAGTCGAAGACCCGCCGCCTGGGCCCCTCCGCCTTCCGGCGGGCGCCGTTGAAGACCTTCTCCAGGACGCGGGGGACGCTGAGCAGGAAGGTGGGCTGGAAGCTGCGAAGGTCCTCGCCCAGCCGCCCGACGGAGCGCGCGTAGCCGATCGTCGTGTCGTTCTCCAGGCAGAGGAACTGGATGATGCGGGCGAACACGTGTGCCAACGGCAGGAACAGCAGCGTGGACTGGCCGGGGCCGAACACCTCGCTGATGCACAGTTGGGTCTGCCGCGCGGTCCACACGAGGTTGCGGTGGGTCAGCATGCAGCCCTTGGCACGGCCGGTGGTCCCGGACGTGTAGATGACGGTCGCCAGGTCGTCCCCCCCGAGGCCGGCGCTGCGTCCCGTGACCTCCTCGCCCCGGTCGGCGCCGCGCTCCGCGAGCGCGTCCAGGCCCCCGTCGTCCAGCACCCACACCTCCTCGGGGCCGGGCCCCCCGTCCCGCGCCGACCCGAGGCGGTCGGCCTGCTCGGGCGTGCCGGCGATCGCGACCCGTGCCCCGGAGTCGCGCAGCACCCACTCGCACTGCTCGACCGAGCTGGTGTCGTACAGCGGGACGGTGACGCCGCCGACGGCCAGCACCGCCAGGTCGGTGACGGTCCATTCCACCCGGGTGCCCGACAGCAGTACCACCCGGTCGCCGGGCTCGACGCCGACGGCGACCAGCCCGGCGCCGACCGCCCGTACCCGGTCACCCAGCTCCGCCCAGGTGTGACCCGCCCAGCCGCCGTCCTCGCCCGCGGGGAACCGCACGATGTGGCGCGGGTCGTCGCCCGCGGCCCGCTCCCACAGCCGCGACGTGCAGTGCTGGTCGGGCGCGACGTCGACGGGACCCTCCCCCCGCGCGTGCGTCGTGCTCACGGCTGCCTCCGTCGGACGTCTGTCCGCCTGTCGACCCTACCTGACGGCGGCCGGACGCGGACCGACCCGTGGCGCCGCACTAGGCTGGCGCGCGGACGGATCCCGTCCGGCCCCATGCCCGCAGGAGGTCGCACAGGCCCATGAGCCCGGAGCCGGTGGTGCCCAGCCAGGGCTGGGGGGTGCTGCACCTGTTCTTCCACCTGCGCCGCGACCTCGTCGGCAACCCCGAGAGCGCCGCGCGGGACTTCGCCGCCCGCCTCGGCGCCTTCGACGAGCGCGAGCCGTACCAGGTCCTGGCCTTCAGCGTGCTCGGGCAGAAGGCGGACCTCGGCCTCATGGCGCTCGGGCCCGACCTGGCCGTCCTCGACGCCTTCAGCGCCGAGATCGCCGCCTCGCCGCTGGGCGCCGGGCTCTTGCCGGCCGCGTCGTATGTCTCGCTGACCGAGCTGAGCGAGTACATGCCCACCAAGGAGGACGAGTCGCGGCGACTGGTCGAGGCCGAGGGACTGACCGAGGGCTCGGCCGAGCACGCCGCCGCGTTGGAGCGGTTCGAGGAGCGCATGGCCGTCTACGCCGGCCACCGCCTGCACCCGCGGCTGCCGCGGACCAAGCTGCTGTCGTTCTACCCCATGAGCAAGCGCCGCCAGGGCGGCGACAACTGGTACACCCTCGACTACGACGCCCGCAGACGGATGATGGCGGGCCACGCCGAGGTCGGACGCGCATACCGCGGCCGCGTACTCCAGCTCGTGACCGGCTCGGTGGGCCTGGACGACTGGGAGTGGGGCATCACACTGCTCGCCGACGATCCCAAGGCGCTCAAGGACATCGTCTACGACATGCGCTTCGACGAGGTCAGCGCCCGCTTCGGCGAGTTCGGCCCGTTCGTCACCGGCCTCGTGCTCCCGCCCGCCGACCTGATGCGCAGGCTCGGCGTGCGGACCGGCTGAGGCCGCCCGAGGGACTAGCTGACGGCGTCCTTGAACGCCTTGCCCGGCTTGAACGCGGGAGCCTTGGACGCGGGGACTCGCATCCGCTCGCCCGTCTGCGGGTTGCGCCCGGTCCGCGCGGCGCGCTTGCGCAGCTCGAAGGTCCCGAACCCGGTGAGCGCCACCTTCTCGCCCCTGCGCACCTCGCGGGTGATCGTATCGAGCATCGCCTCGAGCGTCTTGTGCACGTCGGTCTTGGTCAGGCCGACGTTGTCGGCGGTCGTGTCGATGAGCTCGGTCTTGTTCATCGGGTCGCTCCCTGTCGCTGGCGGTACGACGAGCGGTCGCACGGGCGGACCGGCACGGTACGTTGCCCGCTGGCGCTGCCGATGGCAAGGACCCGCGACGGGCCGCGTGACCGCCCCGGGCGGCCGCCGGGTGCGCTCGGCCCGCCGGCCTCAGCCGTCCCTGGCGGCCCGGGCCAGCCGCTCCCACGCCGGCGGATCGTCGCCGACGGCCAGGTCGGGCCCGCGCCGCACGAGCGGGAGCCGCAGCAGCGAGGGGTCGGCGACGATGCGCTCGACCCAGTCGTCGGCGGACCCCGACAGGTACGCCAGGCCCTGCCGCTGGTAGGACCGCGAGGTGGGGTCGACGACGCCGTCCACGTCGAAGCGCTGCACGAAGCGGCGCAGCTCCCCCGGGGCGATGCCGCGGCGGCGCAGGTCGACGAAGTGGACACGGACCCGGCGCTCGCTGAAGAAGCGCCGGGCCTTGCGGGTGGTCCTGGACTTCGGGTGGCCGAACACCTGCACGTCCACGCCGTGATGCTACCCAGCGTCACAGAACCGGTCGAGTGAACACGAACGTCGCGATGTCGACGAACGTCTTCAGTCCCGCGGCGTCGTTGCGCCGACGGCCAACCCGCCCCGTGCCGACGTCGGCGGATCGGCGGGCCCTCAGGCCGGGGCGCCGACGCTTCCCTCGGCGGCGGCCTCCACCTTGGCCAGCTCCCCCTTGGGGGCGACCCACCACATGGCCGCCGCCCGCCGCGGCCAGTCCGACAGCAGCGCCCCGGCCACGGCCGAGCCGGTCAGCTCGGCGTGACGCTCCACGAGCTGCCGCAGCCACTCGAGCCGGGCGCCGTCGGGCCGGCGGGCGTCGACGAGCTGGTTGTTGACCCGGGCGAGGAAGTCGGGCTCGTCGGACAGCACGAACGCCTCGCCGCCGGTCATGCCCGCGCCCAGGTTGAACCCGGTGGGCCCGAGGATCACCACGACCCCGCCCGTCATGTACTCGCAGGCGTGCTCGCCGGTGCCCTCCACGACCGCCAGCGCGCCGCAGTTGCGCACGGCGAAGCGCTCCCCGGCCCGCCCCGCGACGAACAGCTCGCCGCCCGTGGCGCCGTAGAGCACGGTGTTGCCCACGAGCACTGGCCGGTACATGTCCCCGAGGTCACCGGTGGCCGCGTGCGCACCCCCACCCCGGTCGGTGTGACCGACATCGTCGGGGGGTGGGCGCACGACGATGCGGCCGCCGGCCATGCCCTTGCCGACATAGTCGTTGGCCTCGCCCGTCAGGACGAACTCGGCCCCCGATGACAGGAAGGCCCCGAAGCTCTGGCCCGCCTCGCCGGCGAAGCGCACGCTGACGCTGCCGTCGGGCGGCCCCTCGCCGTACTCCAACCCCAGCGCGCCGCCCAGCCGCGCTCCGACCGTGCGGTCGGCGTTGCGGATGTCGTACTTGCGGTGAAGCACCGTGCCCTGCCACACCGACGGGAAGACGTCGTCGAACAGCCGGTCGCCCAGGGCGCTGCGTGGCGACTGGATCGGCAGCGCCGCCACATGGTGACGGGCCCGGCGCCCCAGCTCGTCGGCGGCGGTGGCGCCCTCGTCGTCGGGGGCGCCCAGTGGGTCGACGAGCAGGGGGGAGACATCCAGCGACAGCGCCCGCGGGTGCTCGGACACGTCCCGGGGCGCCAGCAGGTCGACCCGGCCGACGACCTCCTCCAGCGACGCGGCGCCGAGCGCCGCCAGGTACCCGCGGACCTCCTCGGCGACGAACAGCAGGTAGCTGGCGACCATCTCGGGCGTGCCCGCGAACTTGTCCCTCAGCTCGGGGCGCTGCGTCGCCACGCCGACCGGGCAGGTGTCGCGGTGGCAGGTGCGCACCATGATGCAGCCCTCGGCCAGCAGCGCGGCCGTGCCGAAGCCGTACTCGTCGGCGCCCAGCAGCGCGGCCAGGATCACGTCCCGGCCGGTCTTGAAGCCGCCGTCGACCTGCAGGCGAACCCGGCCGCGCAGCCCCTCGGCCACGAGCGTCTGCTGCGCCTCGGCCACGCCGAGCTCCCAGGGCAGCCCGGCGTGCTTGATCGACGACAGCGGCGACGCGCCCGTGCCCCCGTCGCAGCCGGCGATCTGGACCGCGTCGGCCAGCCCCTTGACGACGCCCGCCGCGACGGTGCCGACACCGGCGCAGGAGACCAGCTTGACGCTGACGCTCGCGAACGGGTTGACCTGCTTGAGGTCGTAGATGAGCTGGGCGAGGTCCTCGATCGAGTAGATGTCGTGGTGCGGCGGCGGGGAGATCAGCGCGACCCCGGGCTGCGTGTGGCGCAGCCGGGCGATGAGCTCGCTGACCTTGTGGCCGGGAAGCTGGCCGCCCTCCCCGGGCTTGGAGCCCTGCGCCATCTTGATCTGGATCTCGTCGGCGTAGGCCAGGTACCGCGGCGTCACGCCGAAGCGTCCCGATGCCACCTGCTTGGCGCGCGAGTTGCGGTCGCGCGCGGCGCCGCGGCTGGAGAAGCGCGCCGGGTCCTCTCCCCCCTCGCCGCAGTTGGACCTGCCCCCGAGCATGTTCATCGCGACCGCGAGCGTCTCGTGCGCCTCCGGGCTCAGGGCCCCCAGCGACATGGCGCCGCTGAAGAAGCGCTGCGCGATGCTCGTCGCCGGCTCCACCCGCGCCACGTCCAGTGGCCGGACGCCGCGCGCCGTCGCTGCGACCGGCTCCAGCAGGTCCCGAGGCTCCGCCGGGGGGTGCCGCCGCGCCAGCCGGCTGAACTCCAGGTAGCGCTCCCAGCGGCCGGCCTTGACGGCGCCGGTCAGCAGGTGCGCGGCGCGCATGCCGTCGCCCTCGCTCATGACCGGCCCGGGCAGGTCGCCCTCCAGGCCGACGGCCCGGTGCAGCGCCTCGACGACCTCGGGGCTGGTGGCGTGGAACTCCCCGTTCCTGCGGTACTTGAAGAAGCCGGGGCTGCCCAGGCGGGGTTCGTCGGCGTGGGCGTCGGCGTGACGGGCCAGCACGTCCTCGGCGAGCGCGCGCAGGCCGATGCCGCCCACCTTCGACGGCGTGCCCACCAGGCACGTGTCGATCACGTCCCCGGCCAGCCCGACCGCCTCGAAGATCTGCGCGGACCGGTACGAGTCCAGCGTCGAGATGCCCATCTTCGACATGATCTTGAGGACGCCGTCCTCGACCGCCCGCAGGTAGGCCTCCTGCACCTCCCCGGCCGACGGCGTGTTGCGGCCCATGCGCCCCGCGTCGGCAAGCTGGGCGATCGAGTCCAGGGCCAGGCGCGGGCACACGACGTCCGCGCCGTAGCCCAGAAGGCAGGCGAACACGTGCGTCTCCCGCGCGTCGTCGGTCTCGCACACCAGGCTGGCCTGGGTCCGCAGGCCCTCGGCGACCAGCCGGTGATGCACGGCGCCCACGGCGAGCAGCCCGGGGACCGGGGCGCGCTCGCGGTCGGCGCCCCGGTCGCTGCAGACCACCAGTTGCGCGCCGTCGCGCACGGCGGCGACGGCCTCGTCGCCCAGGGACGCCAGCCGGGCGCCCAGCCCGTCGGGTCCCTCGGCGACCGCGAACGTGGCGTCCAGGCCGGCGACGGTCAGGCGGCTGTCGGGGTCCAGCACCAGGGCCTGCAGCCCGCTGGGGTAGACGAGGAAGCCGTCGAGCTCCAGCAGCGCCACCGCCTCGGGGTCCTCCGACAGCAGCGGCCGCCGGGGCCCCAGCTGGGTGCGCAGGCTCATGACCCCCGACTCGCGCAGGTGGTCGATGGGGGGGTTCGTCACCTGCGCGAAGCGCTGCTTGACGTAGTGGTAGACGGTTCGCCGCCGCTCGGCCAGGACGGCCAGCGCCGTATCGTCGCCCATCGAGGAGACCGGCTCCTTGCCCGTCGTCGCCATGGGGCGCAGGACGCTGGCCTCCTCCTCCTTGGTGTAGCCGGCGACGACCTGGCGCGCCACGAGGTCCCCCCGGCCGGCCCCGTCCACCGGGCGTCCCGGCCATACCCGCCGCAGGTGGGTGTGGATCCACGCCCCGTACGGGCGGTGGGCACTCAGCCGTGCCTTGAGCGCGCGGTCCTCGATCAGTCCCCCGTCGGCGGGGTCGACCAGCAGCATCTGGCCTGGGCCGAGGCGCTCGCGCCGGACGGCACCGTGGCCGACGGTGCGCACGGCGCCGACCTCGGAGCAGCACACGACCAGGCCGTCCTCGCAGACCGAGTAGCGCAGGGGACGCAGCCCGTTGCGGTCGAGACTGGCGCCGACCCGCCGCCCGTCGGTGAACACGAGGCCGGCCGGGCCGTCCCACGGCTCGATGAGCGCGGCGTGGTAGCGGTAGAAGTCGCGCAGGGCCGAGTCGACGTCGCGACGGCCCTCCCACACCTGCGGCACGAGCATCGCCATGGCGTGGTCGACGCCCCGGCCGCCCCGGACGAGCAGCTCGAGGACGTTGTCGAGCTTGGCCGAGTCCGATGACCACCCGTCGATCAGCGGCTCGATCAGCGACTCGCCGCCGGCCCCGAGCTCCGGCCAGTCCACCCCCAGCCGCCCGCGGCGCGCGTGCATCAGGTTGACGTTGCCGTCGATGGTGTTGATCTCGCCGTTGTGGCACAGCAGACGGAACGGCTGCGCCCGCTCCCAGCTGGGCGTGGTGTTGGTCGAGTAGCGCTGGTGGAAGACGGCCAGCGAGGCCCGCACCGCCGGGTCGAGCAGGTCCGGGTAGAACACCCCCAGCTGGTCGGCGGCGCACATCGCCTTGTAGGTGACGGTTCGCAGCCCCAGCGACGCGATGTACGCGCGCACCCCGGCCTGCCGGCAGGCGCGCTCGGCCCGCCGGCGGGCGAGGTAGCAGCGCCGCTCGGCGGCGGCGTCGCCCACGCCGGCCGGGCGCAGGAACAGCGCCTGGGCGACGACCGGCATGGCCCGCCGGGAGACCGCGCCCAGCGCCTCGGGGACGACGGGCACGTCGCGCCACCCGAGCAACCGCAGCCCCTCGGCGGACAGGGCCTCGCCGACGCACGCGCGGGCGGTCGCCCGGCTGCGGTCCCCGGCTGCGTCCTGGGACCCGTCGAGGAAGCACATCGCCACGCCCACGGCGGCCGGGTCGACGTCGCCGGCCCCCAGGCCCGCGGCCTCGCGCGCGAACAGGCCCACGGGCAGCGGCAGCAGCAGTCCGGCGCCGTCGCCGGAGCGCTCGTCGGCGGCCACGGCGCCGCGGTGGCGCACCCCGCACAGCCCCTCCAGCGCGGCGTCGACGACGCCTCGCGAGGCGACCCCGGCGACATCGGCGACGAACCCGATCCCACAGGCGTCGCGCTCGTCGGCTCCCGGCCCGCGCGTCGTCATGTGACCCCTCCCGCCCGCCGGTGACTGGCGAAGAAAGACGGCGCCCGCTGGTCCGCGGAGCGCCGTCGCTCGGAGCCGCGGAGTGTACACGCTCGCGCGCGTCACACCGCGCCGCTGGCCTCGTCGACCGGCCGCGAGGCGTCGGCGAACTGGGTGCGGTACAGCTCGGCGTACAGCCCCGGGGAGCGCACCAACTCCGCGTGGGTGCCGCGCTGCACGACGCGTCCTCCGGCCACGACCAGGATCTGGTCGGCCCGCGCGATGGTGGACAGGCGGTGGGCGATCACCAACGACGTGCGCCGGGCCAGCGCAGTGGCCAGCGCACGCTGGACGGCCACCTCGCTCTCGGAGTCCAGGTGGGCCGTGGCCTCGTCCAGGACGATGACGGCGGGATCCTTCAGCAGCACGCGGGCGAGCGCCAGCCGCTGCTTCTCGCCCCCGGACAGGCGGTAGCCGCGCTCGCCCACGACCGTGTCGTAGCCGTCGGGCAGGGCGGCGATCACGTCGTGGATCTGGGCGGCCCTGCACGCGGCCTCGACGTCGGCGTCGCTGGCCCCGGGTCGCGCGTAGCGCAGGTTGGTCCGGATCGTGTCGTGGAACAGGTGCGGGTCCTGGGAGACGACGCCGACCGCGGCGGCCAGCGAGGACAGGGTCAGGTCACGCACGTCGTGCCCGTCGATGCGGACGGCGCCGTGACTGACGTCGTACAGCCGTGGGACGAGACTGCAGATGGTGGACTTGCCGGCGCCCGACGGGCCCACCAGGGCGACCGTCTGGCCGGCGTCGGCCACGAAGCTGACGTCGCGCAGCACCGTCGCGCCCGGGCTGGCGTCGAGCACCTCGGACCAGCCGCGCTCCAGCGACGCCAGCGAGGAGTCCGCGGCCGAGGGGTAGGCGAAGGACACCCGGTCGAAGACGACCTCCCCGCGGGGCCGAACCAGGCGCACGGCACCTTCGGCGTCGCCGATCGGGTGGGGCAGGTCCAGGACCTCGAACACCCGGTCGAAGCTGACGAGCGCGGTCAGGACCTCGACCGGGGCATTCGTCAGCGCCGACAGCGGCGCGTAGGCCTGGGTGACGAGCAGGCCGAAGGCCACGACGTCGCCGGTGCTGAGCGCGCCGCCGAGCACCAGCCGGCTGCCGACCCAGTAGACGACCGCGATCCCCACCGAGCCCATCAGCCCCAGAAGGGTGAAGAACAGTCGCCCGACGACGGCGCTGCGGATGCCCACGTCGGCGACCCGCTCCGCGCGCTCGACGAAGCCGCGGTTCTCCTCCGCCGGGCGGCCGAACAGCTTGACGAGCAGCGCGCCCGCCACGTTGAAGCGCTCGGTCATGACCGTGCTCATGTCGGCGTTGAGCTGCATCGACTCGCGCGTGAGGGCCTGCAGCCGCCGGCCGACGCCCTTGGCGAGCACCACGAACAACGGCAGCACGCTGAGAACGAGCAGGGTGAGCGACACGCTCAGCACGAACATGGCCCCCACGACCACGACGACGCGGATCCCGTTCTGGGCGAGGGTGCCGAAGGTGCCCGTCAGGGCCCGCTGGGCGCCGATGACGTCGTTGTTGAGCCGGCTGATCAGCGCGCCGGTCTGCGTGCGCGTGAAGAACGCCAGCGGCATCCGCTGGACGTGGTCGAAGACCGCTCGCCGCAGGTCGAGGATCAGCTGCTCTCCGATCCACGCCGACAGGTAGCGCTCCCACAGCTGGACGAGCGCGGTGACGGCGGCGACGGCGATCAGCCCCACGGCGGCGACGTTGACGACCCTCGCCGTGTCGGGGCTCCGCTGGGACAGCGCGTCGACGATGTGCTTGACGATGAGGGCCGGCAGGGGGGTCATCGCCGCGCCGACGCCGATGGCCAGCAGCAGCAGGGCCAGGCGCCGGCGGTACGGCCGGGCGAACTCCACCCAGACCCGCCGGACCAGGCCCCTGGGCAGCCGGTCGCTCGGCATCGTCGCGCCCCGGCGGACGAGCCCGAGCTGCGGCATCATCCCGTGGCCACCGCTGAAGGCACTCATGGGCCCAGGATGACACGCAGGCGGGCTAGGCTCGCGTGCGCCGGGCGACAGGAGCGGGGCATGGAAGTGGTCACACAGCTCCACGGGTACGTGGTGGGGTTCCTCGTCGTCGGCTCGTGGGCCACGGTCTGCGGCTGGTCGCTGGCCCTGTGGCGTCTGCGCTACGCCTCGACGCCCACGTTCTGGCGCGTCGTATCGGTCGCACAGGTGCTGCTGGGGGTGCAGCTGCTGCTGGGGCTGCTGCTGCTGGCGGTCGGGGCGCGCCCGGGGACCGGCACCCTCGGCGACCTCGCGTTCCACCTGGCCTACGGCGCCGTGTTCCCGCTGCTGGCGATGTTCGTCGGCCACGGGCTGGCCCGTGCCGGCCGCTACCACCCGCACGCGGTCTTCGCCGTCGTCGGCCTGGTCAACTTCGGGCTGGCCATGCGCGCCTGGCAGGTCGGCGCTTTCGGCGCCTAGCCGAGCGTGGGGGTCAGTCCGGGAGGCGGTAGCCCAGGTCTGCGGCGATGTCGGCGGTGTCCATCTGCGCCTTCTGCAGCCTGCCCGCGTAGTCCCAGTTGACCGACTGCCAGCGCGTGAACTGGTCGAGGACCCACATCCCAGACAGGCGGCTGCCGTTGCCCGACCTGCCGTTGCCGCCGAAGGCGACATGGGCCTCCGCCCCCGACGTCGAGTTGTTCACCGACAGCATCCCCGCCGAGCAGCGCTCCCGGAAGCGCAGGGCGGCCCTGGCGTCGTTGGTGTAGATCGCCGCGGACAGTCCGTAGCCGTGGCCGTTGGCCAGCGCGATCATCTCGTCGAAGTCGTCGAAGCTGGCCACCCCGACGATCGGACCGAACGTCTCGGTCCGGTACAGGTCGTCGTCGGGCGTCACACCGTCCACGATGACCGGGTGGTCGTACCAGCCGGCGTCGGGGTCGCCGACGAAGCCCTCGCGGGGGTTGGCCGCCGTGATGTGTCCCAGGCCCGTGGATCCCGAGAGGTGGTGGTGGTCGCCGATGAGGCTCAGCAGGCCCAGGAAGCGCTCATGGAACCGCTCGCTCATCATGGGGCCGTACACGACGTCGCCCAGAGGATCGCCGACGGGCGCCTGGCTCACCGCCCCGGTGAACCGCCGCATGAACTCGTCGTGGACCGACTCGTGGACGACGACCGTGCCCAGCGACGTGCAGCGCTGACCCGCGGTCCCGAATCCGCTGAACAGCGCGCCCTCGACGGCCA
>JAHWKQ010000048.1:5959-11622 GCA_019347785.1 Actinomycetota bacterium | reverse complement strand
GAGCCGTGCTCGGCGCTCGACCCGGTGGCGACGGCGCGGATCGAGGACCTCATGCGCGAGTTGCAGCAGGACTACACGCTGATGATCGTCACCCACAACATGCAGCAGGCCGCCCGGGTCAGCGACCGCACCGCATTCATCACCACAGAGGTGGACCACGACCACGGCGGGGCGCGCTTCGGTCGCCTCGTGGAGTACGACCGCACCGAGCGGATCTTCCAGAACCCGGAGGACTCCCGCACCGAGGACTACGTCTCGGGTCGCTTCGGCTGACCGGCGAGCGTGGTCAGCCGCCCGTCGTCGCGGTCCGCCGCAGGCCCCTGGGCGGGCCGGCCGGTGGTCACGAAGGCGGCCTGGCCGCCGATGTCCACCGCGTGGTCCCCGAGCCGCTCGAGGTACCGGGCGACGAGCACCATGCGCATCGCCCAGTCCAGGCGCGACGGCGTCGTCGGGACCAGTTCCACGAGCCGGCGGAACAGCTGCCGGTTCAGCCGGTCGATCGGGTCGTCCAGCGCCCGCAGGCGCGTGGCGGTGGCCGCGTCGCGCCGGGCGAACGCGTCGAGCGACTGGCGGATGAGCCGGCGTGCGTGTCGCCCCATCTCGTCGAGTTGCGCCAGCACGGGCTCATCGCCGTTCGGCTGCGGTGTCTGTTCGACCGAGCGGGCGATGTTGACGCACAGGTCGCCCATTCGCTCGAGATGGCCGCTGACGTGCAGACAGGCGCTGACGAGCCGCAGCTCGCGCGCAACGGGGGCCTGCAGGGCCAGCAGCGTGAGGATCTCCTCCTGCAGCTGGAGGTACTCGCCGTCGAGCCGGTCGTCGCTGCGCACGACCGCGGCGGCGCGCCCGACGTCGCCGCCCGTCAGCGCGGCGACGGCCTCGCCGGCCATGTCGACCACGCCGTCGCCCATCAGGAGCAGACGGTCCTCGAGCAGGTGCAGACGGCTGTGGTAGTGCCGCCGCGCGGGTGTCGCCGCCATCAGCCCATCCTGCCCTCCTGCTGCTCCAGTGCCCGCCCCCATGTGACGATAGACGTGGTGAACGACGAGGGGCCCGCCGGTGAAGCTGCGATGAAACGAGCGGGATCGGCGGTGGCCGTGCGGTTGCCGCCGCCCGACCCTGCCTACACTCCCCGCGACATGCCCAAGGTCCTGGTGGTCGAGGACGAGCCCGCGCTCGCCGACGCGCTGGAGTACGGTCTGTCGGCCGAGGGGTTCGAGGTGGTCTCGGCAGCCGACGGCGAGGGCTGCATGCAGCTGTTCGAGCGCGAGCGGCCGGACCTCGTCCTGCTGGACCTGATGCTCCCCGGCCTGCCCGGCACGGAGGTCTGCAAGCGGATCCGCATGGTCAGCGCCGTGCCGATCATCATGCTGACGGCCCGCGACAGCGAGGTCGACACGGTCGTGGGGCTGGAGCTCGGCGCGGACGACTACATGACCAAGCCGTTCTCGATGCGCGAGCTGACGGCCCGGGCCCGGGCCGTCCTGCGCCGCGCCGGCGACGACGCTCGCGAGCCGGACGAGGCCCCGTTGCGGGTCGGGGGCGTGCGTGTCGACCCGGAGCGCCACGAGGTGACCGTCCGCGGGACGGCGGTCGACCTGCCCCCCAAGGAGTTCGCGCTGCTGGAGCTGCTGGTGCGCAACGCCGGCCGCGTGCTGACCCGCCACGTCATCATCGACCGCATCTGGGGGGCGGACTACGTGGGGGACACCAAGACGCTCGACGTCCACGTCAAGCGCCTGAGAGGGCGGGTCGAGCGCAACCCCCGGGACCCGGAGCTGATCGTCACCGTGCGCGGCGTGGGGTACAAGTTCAGCGACGCCTAGACGCCCGGGGGCGCGCATGCTGCGGCGTTCGCTGCCCGTCATCGTCCTGCTCGCCGCCGCGACCGCGCTGTCGGGGGTCGCGCTGTCGGGTTACCCGCTGCTCGCGCTCGCGGCGGGTGCGCTCGCGGGCCTGGCCGTCGGCGTCGCCGTCGACCTGCGCGCGCGCCGGAGGGTCGAGCAGGCGGCGGCCGCGGTCCGTGCCTTCGCCGACGGGACCGTCACTCGGCGCCTCGATCTGGGCGGCGCGCCGGCGTGGCGGCAACTGGCGGCCGCACTCAACGTGGTGGGGCTGTCGGTGCGCCGGCAGCTGGACGAGCTCGAGCGGCAGCGGGCGCGGGTGGAGCGCCTGCTGGAGAACCTGCCCACGGCCGTCCTGCTGTTCGACGACGCCGGCCTGGCGTACGCCAACCCCGCCGCCGCGTTGCTGTTCGGCCTCGACGGAGGGGGTCAGGGCCGTTCGCCGATGCAGGTGCTGGGTGTCGCCGGGCTGGCGGGGGCGGTGGGCGAGGCGCGCGAGGCCAGGCGGCCGGTGGAGGTCGAGGTCGCCCGCGACGACCGGACGCTCGTCGGCCGGGCGACGCTGACCACGGCGGGCGAGGTGTCGCTTGCCGTCACCGACCTGACGGAGCTGCGTCGCCTGGACACGATCCGCCGGGACTTCGTCACCAACGCGTCGCACGAGCTGAAGACACCCGTCGCCGGCATCCAGGCGCTGGCCGACTCGCTGGCCCTGGCCGTGGACCACGATCCCGGGCGGGCCCGGCCCCTGCTGGGCCGGCTGCGTCGGGAGGCCGGGCGCATGGCGATCCTGGTGCGGGAGCTGCTGGACCTCGCGCGGCTCGAGGAGGCGACCGCTACCAGGTCCCGCCAGCACATGCCGCTGGCCGAGGTTGTCGCCGGCCAGCTGGACCGGCTCGGGGAGGCCATCACGGCCCGCGACCTGCGGGTCGACGTGTCGGCCCCCCCGGACGCCGGCGTCGTCATCGTCCCCGAGGACCTGCGCCTGATCGTCGGCAACCTCCTGGAGAACGCGGTGCTGTACAACCGCCGGGGAGGACGCGTGGACGTGCGGGTGACGCGGGCCGGCGGGCACGTCACGCTGGAGGTCTCCGACACGGGGCTCGGCATCGCCGAGACCGACCAGGACCGCGTGTTCGAGCGCTTCTACCGCGTGGACAAGGCGCGCAGCCGGGCGGCCGGGGGCACCGGGCTGGGGCTGTCGATCGTCCGGCACGCCGCGCAGCGCCACGGCGGCTCGGTCGCGGTCGACAGCGTGCTGGGAGAGGGCTCGACGTTCCGCGTCGTGCTCCCCGTGGGCGGCCGGGCGGCCGTCGGCTGACAGGATGGGCTCGTGACGGACGTGACGCGCCGCAGCCGCAAGGGCGCCCGCGGCCCCGCGATCGTCGCCCGGCTGCTCGACGAGTACGACGGCGGCGTGGTGGAGCTGCACTGGTCGACACCGTTCCAGCTGCTCGTGGCCACGATCCTGTCGGCCCAGTCCACCGACCGGAAGGTCAACGAGATCACTCCGACGCTGTTCGCGAAGTACCCCGGGCCCTCGGACTACCTCGCGGTCGACGAGGAGGAGCTGCAGGACGACATCCGCCAGAGCGGCTTCTTCCGGCAGAAGGCGAAGTCCATCCGGGGCATGTGCCGGGCGCTGCTCGCCGAGCACGACGGGCGGGTGCCCCTGCGGATGGACGACCTCGTGCGGCTTCCCGGGGTGGCGCGCAAGACGGCCAACGTCGTCCTGGGGGCGGTGGCGCCGGAGGCGCACGTCGCCGACCCCGACGCGGGCATCGCGGTGGACACGCACGTGAAGCGGCTGTCGCGCCGCCTCGGGCTGACCCGGCACACGGACGCGGTGAGGATCGAGCGGGACCTGATGGCCGTGCTGCCGCGCGAGCAGTGGCCGTCGGCCAGCCTGGTGATCATCCTGCACGGGCGCCGGGTCTGCGAGGCCCGGCGGCCCCGCTGCACCGAGTGCGTCGTGGAGGACCTGTGCCCGGCGTCGCTGGCGGCCGGCTGCGCCGACCGCGCCGGCCGGGCCGCGGGCCTGGGCGCCTCGCGGCCGCCCCGGCTCATCCGGGCCGGCGCAGCGGCCCGGCGTAGGCGGCGATCGTGACCAGGCCCAGCCCGATCGCCACGAGCAGCCGGGGCTCGGACGTGGGCTCCACGACGACGCGGCCACGCCGGACGATCTCGGCCCGCTGCGCCTGGATGGCCGGACCGCCCCCGTCGGCCGGGTCCGCGCGCAGGTAGGTGCCGACCACGAGGAGCTGATCGCCCTGCTCCCGGTCGTCGCCGACGTGGTCGACATCGGCGGCTACCTCGACGGGGATCGACACGGCCATGCCGGAGTTGAGCCCGACCGCGTTGCGGTGGCCGGGCAGGGGGCCGATGCGCGTCCCGTACAGGTCGTCGTTGAGCTGCACCCAGGCCCGGCGGCCCCGACGCAGCACCGCGGCGACGACCTCGCCGCGGTAGCGGACCCGGAGCCCGTCGTACAGCTCCGGGCACTGCAGCAGGCCGGCCGAGTCGACGGGCATCGGCCTCACCGACCGCCCCGGTGGCGCCGGGCACGCCGGGCCCGACCGCGTGGTGCGCGGCGGGGCCAGTCCCTGCAACGGCTCCACGGGCAGCCGCAGGGCCTCGGACAGGACGACGACGCCGGCGACCGCTGCGACGACGACGAGCAGGCCCGCCAGCGCCCTGGACGTGGGGACCTGACCGACATCCCGGCTCACGGACGGCCTCGCAGCGAGGAGACCACGAATCCGACCAGTGCGAGGACGGCGACGAACTCCAGACGCCCGATCCACATCTGCAGCGTGTACACGAGCGTGAGGGGGGCCTCCGCCCCGGGGCCGGCGATGCCGACGGACAGCCCGACGTTGTTCGCCGCCGAGGTGCTCTCGAACATCGCCAGGTCGAAGGAGTAGCCGTAGTACAGACCGGCGAGCGCGCCGAGCAGGTCCAGCAGCAGGAACAGCAGCAGGATCATCAGGGCCGAGCGCACCGCCGCCGGACGCACGACCTGCGACCCGTTGGAGTGGTAGGTCTCGATGGCGTACGCGTCGGGCGGCAGCAGCATCAGCCGCAGCTCCCGGCGCATGTGCTTGCCCACCAGCGCCAGGCGGATCGACTTGATGCCGCCCGACGTCGAGCCGGCCATGCCGCCCAGGGCCATGGCGATGACCAGCGCACCCGGCGCCAGCGCCCCCCAGTCCGTGGCGAACAGCGGGACCGGGAGCGTGTTGAAGCCGGTCCCGGTGTGGGCGGACAGGGCGTGGAACAGTCCCCGGCGCAGCACGACGACGGCGCTGTGGTACGTGCCGCTCTGCACCAGCCCCAGTGCCACCAGCGAGAAGGTGCCCAGGAGGGTGGCGGTCAGCAGGCGGGTCTCGACGTTGCGCAGCAGCTCCCGCGGGCGCCCGCTCCACAGCTGGTAGTGAAGGGCGAACGACAGCGCGCCGGCCACCATCGTGACGCTGGCGACCAGCTCCACGGCCCACGAGTGGTACAGCCCCACACTGGCGCTCGTCGGAGTGAACCCGCCCGTGTCGAAGCCGGCGATGAACAGCATCACGGCGTGGAACAGGCCCTTCCACGCCGGCATGTCGGCGGCGACGAGAGCGGCCCACAGGGCCGCGGTGCCCATCGCCAGGTAGCCCAGCGACACGCGCCAGATGAAGTTCGCGGTGCGCCGCAGATTGGGCAGGATGCGGTCCTCACGGGCCTCCCCGGCGTACATCCCGACCGCCCCGGCGCCGGCCGCGAACACGCTGATGAACATCACGACCAGTCCCTGGCCGCCGATGAATTGGGTCAGGACCC
>JAHWKQ010000048.1:0-5859 GCA_019347785.1 Actinomycetota bacterium | reverse complement strand
ACGCTGATGAACATCACGACCAGTCCCTGGCCGCCGATGAATTGGGTCAGGACCCGCCAGAACAGGATGCTGGCGGCCATGTGGTCCAGGTCGTTGGCGGTCGACAACCCCGACGTGGTGAAGCCGCTCATGGCCTCGAAGTAGGCGTCGAGGAACGACAGGTAGTGCCCGGACAGGTACAGGGGCACCGAGGCCATCAGCGACGAGACGAGCCAGGACAACGCGGCGACGACCATGCCGTGCTGCCAGCCGATGCGGTGGGGGTGGGCCAGGCGCCACTCGGCCAGGCGGGCCAGCAGCAGGGCCAGGCAGGCCCCGATGAGCAGGCCGGCGACGTCGTTGGGCTCGCCGCGCAGGATGCCGATCGGTGTGCACAGCAGCATGCCGATGCCGACGCCGACGAGCACCCTGCCGGTGTTCAGCCCGATGACGCGCAGGCCCCGGGTGTCGGGGCGCAACAGCACGCCGGGCTACCTGGTCCGGCCGACCCGCCGCTCGGTGACCACCGCGACGGCCGCCAGCGCGCCGAGGAGCAGGGCCGCGACGCCGCGGTCGGCACGGAAGGGTTCGACGAAGGCCTTCCCGCGCCTGGCCACCGAGCCGTGCTCGGCCCGCACGATCACCACCTCCCCGGTGGCGGCGTCGACGCGGTGGAACCGCCCGACGACGTCCAGGACGTCGCCGCGGAAGCGGGGTCCGCCGACGTGGTGGATCCGCCCGGCGAGCTCGGCAGGCAGCCACACGCCGATGCCGGCGTTGCCCCCCCGATAGTCCCGGTGCGCCGGCAGCGGCCCCAGCTCGCCGGCGTAGGCGTCGTCGTTGAGCTGGACCCAGGCGCCGCCCTCGCGCTCGAGCACGGCCCCGACGACCTCCCCCCTGTAGCGCACGCGGCGCCCGTCGTGGCGGCCGGGGCAGTCGAACAGCTCGCTGGAGGTGACGAGCCGCGGTGGCCGGGCGTCGCCCGACCGCCCGCGCGCCTCGTCCTCGCGCGCCGGCGGACAGCTGACCTGCGCCCGGGGGTCGGAGGGCGGCTCGGCGACCTCGGGCACGCCTCCGGGCGATGGCCGGCGCAGGGACTCGACCAGCCCCCCCACGGCCGCGAGCGCGGCCAGCAGCGCGACACCGGCCAGGACCACGCGCCCGGGCGGGACGGGACGCTGCCGCGGGCCGTTCACACCCGGCCCCGCGCGACCGCGACGACGTACCCGACGAGGGCGAAGACCGACACGAACTCCAGCCGCCCGGTCACCATCTGGGCGATGTAGACGATCTTCAGCAGCGGCTCCAGGTCGGGCCGGACGAGCCCGACCGACAGTCCGCCCGACGAGGCGGCGGCCACGCTCTCGAACAGGGCCAGCTGCAGCTCGTAGCCGTAGAACAGCCCCAGCAGCCCGCCGGCCAGGTACAGGCACAGCCACAGCAGGAAGATGGTTGCGGCCGCCCGGACCTGATCGTCGCGCAGGACGCGCTGGGAGATCGAGTGGTAGGTCTCGACGACCACCGCGTCCTCGGGCAGCAGCACCCTGCGGACGTCGCGCTTGAGGCCCTTGACGATGAGCCCGACCCGCAGCGCTTTGATGCCGCCGGCGGTGGACCCCGCCATGCCGCCCAGCGCCATGGCCGTGACGAGCATCGCCGGCGCCAGCACCCCCCAGTCGGTGACGTACAGCCGGCCGGACACCGTCGCCAGCCCGGTGGTGGTGTGGGACGCG
This sequence comes from Actinomycetota bacterium, assembly GCA_019347785.1. GTDB lineage: Bacteria > Actinomycetota > Nitriliruptoria > Euzebyales > Egibacteraceae > JAHWKQ01. The sequence goes on along the minus strand of JAHWKQ010000048.1, from coordinate 4,147 downwards.
ACGGCGTGGAAGAAGCCGTGGCGCAGCAGCGGCCCCAGCTCGGAGAAGGTGCCCGTGCGCGCGAGGCCCACGGCCATGATCGTGAACACGATCGTCATGGAGATGGCGATGGTGCGGGTCTCGATGTTGCGGGTGAGCTCTCCCCGGCGGCCCTGCCCCAGGTGGTAGTGGAGGGGGAAGCTGAACGCCCCGGCGACCATGAGCGGCAGCAGGACCGTCTCCACGAGCGGCGAGCGGTAGAAGCCCACGCTGGACGACATGGTCGCGAAGCCGCCGGTGTCGAAGGCGGCCATGAACAGGTTGACGGCGTGGAACGCGGCGGTGACCGGGGCCATGCCGGCCCCCAGCAGCGAGCCCCACAGCAGACTCGTGCCGATCAGGGCGTAGGCCAGCGCGATCCGCCAGATGAACTGCGCCGTACGGATCACGTTCGGGACGATCTTCTCCTCGCGGCCCTCCCCGGTGTACAGGGAGCCGACGCGGGCGGTGGAGGTGGCGAACACGGTCAGCACGACGATGACGACCCCCTGGCCGCCGAGGAACTGCATGAGGTGGCGCCACAGGTTGATGCTGCGGGGCAGGTGGTCGACGTCGTTGACGAGCGTGAGCCCGATCGTGGCGAAGCCGCTCATCGCCTCGAAGTAGCTGTCGAGGTAGGACGCGTAGTGGCCGCTGAGCAGCAGCGGCACGGCGGCGAAGAAGGGGGCCGACAGCCACGCCATCGCCACCGTGGCCAACCCCTGGCTCGTGCTGAGCGCCGCGGGCGTGTACAGCCACACCTCGCTGGCTCGCCCGACCGTGATCGCCAGGGCCGCGCCCACCACAAAGCCGCATGCCTCGTTGGGCTCCCCGACCACCAGCGCCACCGCGGCGGGCAGCAGCATCGCCAGACCCACGCCGAACACGACCTTGCCGGTGTAGAAGCCGATGAGGCGGAAGTCGGTGCGATCGGGACGGAACAGCACGCGGGCTCCTAGTCGCCCGGGGGCCGGCGGGCTGCGGGCACCGCCGTGGCCGCGGGGCTGGGCATGGTCTAGAAGACCAGGGAGACGAGCAGGGCGATCACCGCGGCCACCACGAACAGACCCGCCGTGGCGGCCGCGACCAGGCCCATGCCGACGAGCCCGCCGACCAGGGACGGCTGTGGTGAGGGGCGGCGGCCGCCACCGCCGCCGCGGACCCGAAACCTCACGCGCTCACCCTCGACCCCGGTCGGTGCCGAGGACGGCGTTGCGCAGCTCCTCCTCCAGCTCCGGGGTGGTCAGGGCGATCACCTGGTCGGCCGGCTCGAACGTCGTGGAGCCGCGGGGGATGACCGTGTCGTCCCCCCGGAAGATGCACACGAGCACGGAGTTTCGCGGCAGCCCGAGCTGCGCCACGGTGCGGCGGGTGGGCCGGAAGTCGCCGGGGATGTCGATCTCGACGAGGTTCACCTTGCCCTGCCGCAGGGTGTACAGGTGGATGAGGTCGCCGACCGTGAGCTGCTCGCGGATGAGGTGGGAGATGAGGCTGGTCGTCGACACGGCCTCGATGTGCAGCCGGCGGAAGATTTCCTCGTTGCGGGGGCTGTTGACCCGGGACAGCACCCGGGGGACCCCGAACGAGGTCAGCGCCAGCTGGCAGGCCACGAAGTTGTCGTCGTCGTCGCCCGTGGTCGCGGCGAACACGTCGGCGCGCTCCAGCCGCGCCTGCTCCAGATAGCGCACGTCGCAGGCGTCGCCGTGGATGACCAGCAGGTCGTGGTCGCGCAGCAGCGACTCGCAGCGCGTCTCGTGCCGCTCGATGATGGTGACGTCGTGGCCGTCCTCGAGCAGCTCCACGGCGATGTACCGCCCGACCTTCCCCCCGCCGGCCAGCACCACGTACACGGTCGTCAGTCCTCGTCGTCGAAGGGGTGGGCCACGAGGTCGTGCAGGGCGTCGAAGGCGCTGCGGCGGCACGCGGCCACCACCACGTCACCGGCCCGTAGCTGCTCGTCGCCGGACGGCAGGCGCACGTCGAAGTCGCGCTGGATGGCGGCCACGCGCACTTCGCCGACAGCCTCCAGGTCGTCCACGGTCCTGCCGGCGCCGCCCTCGTGCACCCGCATCTCGAGGACCTCGACGTCGGACTCGCGGAAGGTGATGTGCTGGGGGAAGGCCCCGGCCCGTACCTCGTTGAGGATCGCCTTGGCGACCAGGCGCGTGCCCGAGACGTAGTGGACCCGCATCTTGCGGTACGAGTCCTCGCGCTCGGGGTTGAACAGCCGCGCCACGGTGTGCGGCACGTCGAACAGCTCCTTGGCAATCTGCACGGACATGAGGTTGGCGTTGTCCAGGGCGGTGACGGCGACGAAGGCGTCGGCCATCTCGATCCGGGCGCGGTGCAGCACGTCCTTGTCGGTGATGTCGCCGACGAGCGTCTCGCCGTTGAAGCCGGTGCCCAGCCGGTAGAAGGCCTCCTCGCGCGTGTCGAGGAGCACCACGTCGTGGCCCTCGGTGGCCATCTGGTCGGCGACCGCGGCGCCGACGCGCCCGCACCCGCCGATGATCACGTGCATGCCCGGCCCTGTCCGTGTGGTCCGCGGAGTATGCCACCGGCGCTTCCTATACTGGGGCGGTGACCGACGCGGCCGTGACCACCCGCCCCCTGACGGTCCTGCTCGCGGCGCCGCGCGGCTTCTGCGCCGGCGTCGACCGGGCCGTGGACATCGTCGAGCGGGCCCTGCGCCGCTACGGCCCGCCGGTGTACGTGCGCCACGCGATCGTGCACAACACCCGGGTCGTCGACGACCTCCGGGCCCGCGGCGCGGTGTTCGTGGAGGACGAGAACGAGGTGCCCGAGGGCGGGCTGGTCGTCTTCAGCGCCCACGGCGTCCCGCCGCAGGTGCGCGAGAACGCGGCCCGGCGGGGGCTGCGCACGATCGACGCCACCTGCCCGCTGGTGACCAAGGTGCACCTGGAGGCGGACCGCTACGCGCGGCAGGGGCGCCAGCTCGTGCTGATCGGTCACGCGGGGCATCAGGAGGTCATCGGCACGATGGGCCACGCGCCGGAGTCGATGACGCTGGTCGAGGACGTCGACGACGTGGCCGGCCTGGAGCTCGCCGACCCGGACAACGTGGCGTACCTGTCGCAGACGACCCTGGCCGTCGACGAGGCCGCCACGGTCGTGGACGCGCTGCGGGCCAGGGCCCCAAACGCGAGGGGGCCCCGCGGCGACGACATCTGCTACGCCACCCAGAACCGGCAGGACGCCGCCAGGGTGCTCGCCGACCGCGCCGACCTGGTCCTGGTCGTCGGCTCGGGGCACTCGTCCAACTCGCGGCGCATGGTCGAGGTCGCCCTGGCCGCGGGGGCGCCCGCGGCGCACCTCGTCGAGGACGTAGACGCCATCCGCGAGCCGTGGCTGGACGGCGTGGCCACCGTCGGCCTCACGTCGGGGGCCAGCGCCCCGGAGGTACTCGTCGCCGGTGTCCTGGACCGGCTGCGCGCCCGCCCCGGCGGGGCCATCGTCGAGGAGCTGCGGGTCGTGGACGAGGACGTGCGCTTCGCCCTGCCCGCGGAGCTGCGGGACCCCGCTCCCCCCGGCGACTGAGTCCCGCCGTCCGCGGCTCAGGTGTACTCGTCGACGCTGTCGGCCAGGTCCAGGCACTTCCGGGTGACGCCGCCAGCGGCGTGGCTGCGGATCGTCAGCGTGACGGTGCCGTAGGACAGCTCGACGTCGGGATGGTGTGACGCCCGCTCGCTGAGCAGGGCGACCCGCTGCAGGAAGCCCATGGCGGCGACGAAGTCGCGGAACCGGTAGGTCCGGGTGATCCCGTCTGTGCCGCCGGCCCAGCCGTCGCGCTCCTCCAGCTCGCGGCGCACGGTGTCCGCGTCCAGCAGGTCAGCCATCGTCTTCTCCTTCGGTGGTCGCGGGGCCCGCTCGGGTCTGCCCGGCCCCGTCAGCCCCAGCGCCCCGCAGAAGGCGTCCCCGACCTGCTGCCACTGCCACGGGCGCAGGCCCAGGGCGTCGCGCAGCTGCCCGGGCGTGCGGGGGTCGGTCAGCAGTGCCCCCGTCAGTGTACGGCTGGGGCACAGCACCCCGGGGTCCAGGCCGAGCGCCCGCGCCCGCTCCCCGCGCAGCGCCCGCAGCCGGTCGGCCAGGGCGCGGTCGCGGTCAGATC
>JAHWKQ010000234.1 GCA_019347785.1 Actinomycetota bacterium | reverse complement strand
GGGCGGCGCTGGCGCTGCGGCGCGACGGCGCCCGGCCCGTCCCCCGGCTCGAGGACGTGCTCGACGCCCTGCCGTCGCACCCGGGGCCGCCGGCGCCGGGGGACGACCCCGCGCACCGCCGCCTGGGCCCGCCGGCCGGGCTCGTCGAGGCCGCGGGCGCCATCCAGGGCCTGCTCGGCGCCACCCCCGCGACCCCCGGGGCGCTGGCCGGCGCGTGCGGGCTGCCGGTCAGCCGGGTGATGGCGGCCGTCGCGGAGCTGTCCGGGCGTGGCCTGGCCCGCGCGACGCCCCGCGGTGTGGTCGCCGCACCCGGGGGCAGGCGCGACTGACGGGTGCGTCGTGGCCGTCCGCCCGACGGGGTAGTGTCGGCCGGGAGCGCGAGCCGGAGGAAGCCGCCATGGGACGCAACGTCGCCCGCAAGCTCATCTCCTCGCACCTGGCGTCAGGCGAGATGACCCCGGGACAGGAGATCGGAGTGACCATCGACCAGACGTTGACGCAGGACGCCACCGGCACGATGGTGATGCTCGAGCTCGAGGCGATGGGCCTGGACCGCGTCAAGACCGAGCTGTCGGCCCAGTACGTCGACCACAACCTGCTGCAGACCGACGAGCGCAACGCCGACGACCACCTGTTCCTGCACAGCGCCTGCCTGCGCTTCGGCATCTGGTTCTCAAAGCCCGGAAACGGCGTCAGCCACCCGGTCCACATGCAGCGCTTCGGAGTCCCCGGCAAGACGATGGTCGGCTCGGACAGCCACACGCCCGCGGCGGGCAGCCTCGGCATGCTCGCGGTGGGCGTCGGCGGCCTCGAGGTCGCCATGGCGATGGCCGGCGAGCCGCTGTACATCTCCATGCCCGAGATCTGGGGCGTGCGGCTCACCGGTGAGCTCCCCGACTGGGTCAGCGCCAAGGACGTGATCCTGGAGATGCTGCGGCGCCACGACGTCAAGGGCGGCAACGGGCGCATCATCGAGTACTACGGCCCGGGTCTCGCGGGGCTGTCGGCGATGGACCGGCACGTGATCGCGAACATGGGGGCGGAGCTGGGCGCGACGACGACCGTGTTCCCGTCCGACGACGAGGTGCGCCGCTTCCTGGCGTCCGAGGGCCGCGAAAACGACTGGTCCGAGCTGCTGGCCGACCCGGACGCCGACTACGACGTCCACGAGGAGGTCGACCTGTCGACGCTGGAGCCGCTCATCGCGACGCCGTCCAGCCCCGGCAACGTCGTCCCGGTCTCCCAAGTCGCCGGCCAGGACATCTACCAGGTGGTGGTGGGCTCCTCGGCCAACCCCGGGCTGCGCGACTTTGCGGTCGTGGCCAGGATCGTGGAGGGCAAGCAGGCCCACGACCGGGTCTCGTTCGACGTCAACCCCACCTCGCGTCAGACGCTGGAGAGCCTCGGCGACATGGGCCTGCTGATGCCCCTCATCCATGCGGGCGCCCGGCTCCACCAGTCCGGCTGCATGGGCTGCATCGGCATGGGCCAGGCTCCCGCGACCGGCCAGAACAGCCTGCGCACCTTCCCGCGCAACTTCCCGGGCCGCTCGGGGACCAAGGAGGACTCGGTCTTCTTGTGCTCGCCGGAGACGGCCGCGGCCTCCGCGCTGACCGGCAGGATCACCGACCCGCGGGAGCTCGAGGACCTGTACGGGATGAAGTTCCCGGGCGTACAGCTGCCCGAGCGCCCCGTCGTCAACACCGACATGCTGCAGCCGCCGCTCCCACCCGGGGAGGCGCGCGGGGTCGAGCTGGTCAAGGGGCCCAACGTGAAGTCCCTCCCCGACTTCGACCCCCTCCCGGACGAGCTCGCGGCGCCGGTGCTGCTCAAGGTCGGTGACAACGTCTCCACCGACGAGATCATGCCGGCCGGCCAGCGGGTGCTGCCCTACCGCAGCAACATCCCCAAGATCAGCGAGTTCGTCTACTGGCAGGTCGACGAGGACTACGTGCCGAGGGCCGTCCGGATCAAGGACTCGACCGGCCACATCGTCGTGGGCGGCGAGAACTACGGTCAGGGGTCCAGCCGCGAGCACGCCGCCATCGCCCCGCGGTACCTGGGCCTGCGGGCGGTCGTGGCGAAGAGCTTCGCCCGCATCCACTGGCAGAACCTGGCCAACTTCGGGATCCTGGCCCTGGAGTTCGCCGAGCCGGGCGACTACGACCGCATCGACCGCGACGACGCGCTGGCGATCACCGAAGTCGCAGGGTCCCTGCGCCACGCCGACCGCCGGCTCGAGGTCGAGAACCGCACGAAGAACGAGCGCTACACGCTTCGCCACCGCCTGTCCGAGCGGCAGGTCGAGATGGTGGGCAAGGGAGGGCTCATCCCTGTCTTCCGCGAGCGCCTGGAGAACGAGGACGTGCGGGAGCGTGATGCGCAGGACGCCGGACGGTCGGCACGCCGGGCGGGGTGACGTGACCGGTCCTCACGCGGACCCCTCGCGCCACGTAAAGTAAGCGTACGATTGCACTGCGGGCACACAGCCTGCTCCAGAGGGTGACCGACGCACCGGGCCCGCCACGTACCCTCTGGGGACTCCGCCCCGAGCCCAGGAGCCCCGTGACCCCCGCAGCCCCGCTGCCCGCCGCGTGGCGACGCGCGGTCGGCGTCTTCGCCGACCACCTGCGCGACGAGCGCATGCTGTCCGCGCACACCGTCGCGGCCTACCGGCGGGACAGCGCGCAGCTGGCGGCCTTCTGCGCCTCGGCGGGCATCGTGGACCCCGCCGAGGTCGAGCCGCTCGTGCTGCGCCGACACCTCGCCGGCCTCGCGGGAGCCGGCTACGCGCCGGCCTCGGTCGCCCGCAAGGCGGCGGCCACGCGGGCCCTGTTCGCGCTGCTGGACCGCCGCGGGCTC
>JAHWKQ010000047.1:1721-11780 GCA_019347785.1 Actinomycetota bacterium | reverse complement strand
CTTCAACGCCATCCTCGGCCGGGTCCGCCCGGGCGACATGGGGTTCGACATCGTGCACCTCAACGTGCACAAGACGTTCGCGACGCCGCACGGCGGCGGGGGCCCCGGCGCCGGCCCGGTCGTCGTCAGCGAGCGCCTCGCGCCCTACCTGCCCGCCCCGGTCGTGCGCCGCGGCGACGACGGCGCGCTGTGGTGGGACCACGACCGGCCGAAGTCCATCGGGCGGCTGCACGGCTTCCACGGCAACGTGGCCGTGCTGGTCCGCGCCTACGCCTACCTGCTGCTGCACGGCCTCGAGGGACTGGAGCGCGTCAGCGCGCGGGCGGTGCTCAACGCGAACTACGTGGCCGCGGGCGTGCGCGACGTCCTGCCGCTCGGGTTCGCCCGGCACCGGCCGATGCACGAGTTCGTCGCCACCGGCGCGGGCCTCAAACGCCACGGCGTGCGGGTGCTCGACCTGTGCAAGCGCCTCATCGACCTGGGTTTCCACCCGCCCACGAACTATTTCCCGCTGATCGTCGACGAGGCCCTCATGGTCGAGCCGACCGAGACCGAGTCGCGCGAAACCCTCGATGCCTTCGTGGCGGCGGTGCGCCAGGCCGTCGACGAGGCCGGGCACGACCCCGACCTGCTCCGCGAGGCCCCGCGCACCACCCCGGTCGCCCGCCTGGACGAGGCGCGGGCCGCGCGCCACCTGCGCCTGCGCTGGCGCCCCGACGCGGGCGCGGACGGGGGCTGACGGTCACTCGGCCCGGCGCTCCAGCCACGCCAGCAGCGTGCGGACGCCGAAGCCGGTGCCACCGGCGGGCAGGGTGGGGGACGCCAGCCTCTCCGGCAGGAACGCGGGCCCGGCGATGTCCAGGTGCGCCCAGGGCACGTCGCCGGCGAAGTGGCGCAGGAAGACGCCACCGGCGATAGCCCCGCCGCCCGCCTCCTCCTCCCCGACGTTGCGCAGGTCGGCGACGGGGGAGCGCTGGTGGTCCTCGAACTCGGGCCACAGCGGCAGGGGCCACAGCCGCTCGCCCGCCACGTCGGCCGCCTGGCGCAGGGACCGCACCAGCTCCTCGTCGGTGCCCATCACGGCGGCCGCGTAGTGGCCGACGGCGGCGACCGCCGACCCGGTCAACGTGGCCAGGTCCACCATCGCGTCGGGGGCCCACCCGGCGGCGAAGCGCAACGTGTCCGCCAGCACCAGGCGCCCCTCCGCGTCGGTGTCGACGACCTCCACCGTCGTGCCGCCCCGGCAGCGCACGACGTCGCCGGGTCGCTGTGCGTCGGCGCCGGGCATGTTCTCGGCCAACGGCAGCAGGCCCGTCACCTCCAGGTGCACGTCGAGGTCCGCCAGGACGCCGAACACCGCCGCGACGGCGGCCGCGCCGGCCATGTCGGCTTTCATGGCGCGCATGTCGTCGCCGCGCTTCAGCGACAGCCCCCCGCTGTCGAAGGTGATGCCCTTGCCCAGCAGCACGACATGGCCGAGCGCGGCCTCCGGCCGGTAGCGCAGCTCGACCAGGCGGGGCGGGCTGGCCGAGCCGCGGCCGACGGCCAGCAGTCCCCCGAAGCCCTCGGCGTCCAGGACCGACTCGTCGCTGACGGTGACCTCGGCGGCGCCCCCCACCAGCCCCTCCACGGCGTCGGCCAGGGCCGCCGGCCGCTTGCGGTCGGGCGGCAGGTTGACGAGGTCGCGCGCGGCGCAGGTGGCCGCCGCGTAATGCCCGCCCCGCTCGATCGACGCCCGGGCCTGGGCCAGGCGGCTGGAGGGCACCAGGAGCTCCACGTGGCGCAGGCGGGTCGGCTCGTCGTCGGCTCCGGGCTGTCGCCCCGGCGTCTTCCAGCGCCGGTCGCTGTGGCTTCCGAGGCAGAAGCCCTCGGTCACGGCCTGGACCGCCGCGTCGGTGGGGTGCACCTGCGCCAGCGTCGTCGCCACCCCCGACGCCCCGCGGGCGGCCCCGGCGGCCACCGCCGCGGCCTCGCGCAGGCGGCGGGGGTCGGCGGCGTCCATGCGGCCCAGCCCCACGAGCAGCACACCCGAGGCGGGCAGGTCGCCGGCGCCGAGGAGCAGCGTCTGCCCGATGTCGCCGCGGAACCCCGGCGTCACCGGCAGGTCGTCCAGCCCCACGGCGTGCAGCACGGCGGCCGTGCCCGGGCCCTCGATGCCGCCCTTGAAGACGGGCAGCACGAGCAGGTCGGCGGCGACCCGCCGCGCGTCGTCGGCGCCGGCGGCGATCGTCAGCACGCCGTCACCGGCAGGCCGTCGGGCCCCGGGGGCCCGTCGAGCGCCGCGCGTGCGCGGACCGCCGGATCGGTCGGACCGACCTCATGCCAGTCGCACCGACCCTGGCACCGGCGCAGGCACGCCTCGGGCACGCGCACGTCGTCGTCGAACGGCAGCAGCTGGGCACAGCTGGCGCAGCGGTACGTCATTGCCGGGGCGACCATGGCCCGCGCATGGTAGCCGCCGGCCGGGGACCGGCTGATCCCGCCGGCTACTCCAGCACGCGCTTGGCGACCGGCTCGTCGTCGCGCATCTCGTAGACGATCGGCACGCCGGTGGGGATCTCCAGACGCGTGACGGCGTCGTCGTCGAGCCCGTCGAGCTGCTTGACGATCGCCCGCAGCGAATTGCCGTGCGCGCTGATCAGCACCACGGCGTCGTCGCGCAGCAGAGGCTGGATGCGCTCGCGGAAGTAGGGAAGCGCCCGGTCGGTGGTGTCCTTGAGGCTCTCGCCGCCCGGCGGGGCGGTGGCGAAGCTGCGCCGCCAGACGTGCACCTGCTCCTCGCCGAACATCCGTCGCGCCTCGTCCTTGTTGCGCCCCGTGAGGAAGCCGTAGAAGCGCTCGTTGAGCTCCCAGGCCTGCTCCTGGGCCAGGTCGCCCTGCCCGAGCGCGTCCAGGACGATCTGGCCGGTCTCGATCCCCCGCACCAGCGTGGACGTGAAGGCGTCGTCGACCCGCACGCCCTCGGCCGCCAGGCGCTCGCCCCCCTTCTTCGCCTCCTCGCGTCCCTGGTCCGACAGCGGCGAGTCCACCCAGCCCGTGAAGCGGTTCTCGGCGTTCCACACCGACTCGCCGTGGCGGACGAGGATGAGCGTGCTCATTGGGTTCCTCCCAAGCGACCGGCACCCGACGACCCGACCGTACCCCGCGCGGTCCGGTCGGACGCCGCCCCGGGACTAGGCTTGGCCGCATGGACCAACTGCCGCCGTTCGCGCCCCACGCCGTCGTGTTCGACCTCGACGGCGTCCTGGTGGACACCGAGGAGCTGTGGGCCCGGGCCGAGCGTCGCCTGGTCGAGAGCCTCGGGAGGAGCTGGGACCCGGCCGTGCGCCCACTGCTGCTGGGCCGGGGCCCCGATGACGCCTCGCGCATCCTGGCCGACCACGTCGGCCTGCCTGACCGCGCCGACCTGATCGAGGCCCGGCTGCTGGAGGCGGCCGCCGACGAGTTCCGCAACGGGGTGGAGGCCAAGCCCGGGGCCCGCCCGCTGGTCGCCGCGCTGGCCGCCCGCGCGCCGCTGGCCGTGGCCACCAACTCCCGGCGGGACCTGGCCGAGCTGTCCCTGGACGTCGCCGGGCTGTCCGACCGCTTCGCCGTCGTGGTCAGCGCCGACGACGTCGACGACCACAAGCCCGCCGCCGGGCCGTACGCGGCGGCATGCCGCCGGCTGGGCGTCGAGCCGGGCCGGACGGTCGCGATCGAGGACTCGCCGGTCGGTGTCGAGTCGGCCAAGGCCGCCGGGCTGTGGGTCATCGGCTGCCCGTCACTGCCGGGGCAGGACATGGGCGCCGCCGACACGGTGGTCGAGCGGCTGTGTGACATCGACGCCGGCCGGCTGGCGACGGGAGGCTGACGACCGTGGCGCGGGGGACAGAGGAGACGCAGGTCCGCGCCCACGGTCGGTCGGTGCGCGTCTCCCACCCCGGCAAGGTGCTCTTTCCCGAGCGCGGCTGGACCAAGATGGACCTCGTCGAGCACTACCTGGCCTGCGGGGAGGGGGCGCTGCGGGGCGTCTTCGGCCGCCCGACAGTGCTCAAGCGCTGGAACGACGGCGTCGCCGGGAAGCCGTTCTTCCAGAAGCGCGCGCCCCGGGGGGCCGACCGCGAGTACGCGACGATCCGCTTCCCCTCGGGGCGCACCGCCGACCTGCTGGTGCCCCGCCACGTCGCCGACGTCGTGTGGATGACCCAGCTCAACTGCCTGGACCTGAACCCGTGGCCGGTCCGCGCCGAGCACACCGACCTCCCCGACGAGCTGCGCGTCGACCTGGACCCGGTCGCCGGGGTCGCGTTCGACGAGGTCCGGCGCGTGGCGCTGGAGACGCGGGCGGTGCTGTCCGAGCACGGCCTGGTGGGCTGGCCGAAGACCTCGGGCTCGCGGGGCATGCACGTCAACGTGCGCATCACGCCCTCGTGGTCGTTCACCGAGGTCCGCCGCGCGGCTCTGGCGCTGGCCCGGGAGGTGGAGCGGCGCCTGCCGGGGCGGGCGACCAGCGCCTGGTGGAAGGAGGAACGGACCGGCGTGTTCCTCGACTACAACCAGAACGCCCGGGACCGCACCGTGGCGAGCGCCTACAGCGTCCGCCCCACGGGCCTGGTGTCGGCGCCGCTGCGCTGGGAGGAGGTCCCCGACGTCGACCACCGCGACTTCCCGATGGACACGTTCGCGTCACGCCGGTACGCGGCCGTCGGCGACCTCACCGACGGCATCGACGAGGCGGCCGGCGACGTGGGCGGGCTGTTGGACCTCGCCCGGCGCGACGAGGAGGGAGGGCTGGGCGACGCGCCCTGGCCGCCGCACTTCGCCAAGCAGGAGGGCGAGCCACGGCGGGTGCAGCCCTCCCGCCGCCGGCAGCGCTGACCCCCCGCCCGTCGAGTGAATACTGCCGTCGGCATCCCGACGGGAATATTCACTCGACGCCGGCGGCCGCCACCACCTCGGTGAACGTGGGGCCCTCGGGGCGCTCGAGCTGGTCCATGGTGCACTGGTGGGGGTCCTTGTCGGGGCGCCAGCGCAGGAAGCGGGTGGCGTGCCGGAAGCCCGGCCCCGTGAGCTGGTCGTAGCTGACCTCGCACACCAGCGACGGCTCGACGGGGAACCACGACAGGTCCTTGCCCCCCGACCAGCGACTGGGCTCGCCGGGGCGCCGGGCGTGCGCGCCGAAGCCCTCCGCGCGCTCCAGCGGGCGCAGCAGCCGCAGCAGCGCGACCCGGTCGGCGTCGCCGAAGCCCGAGCAGTGCCCGATGAAGTGCAGCTCGCCGGCGCCGTCGTACAGCCCCAGGAGCAGGGAGCCGACGCGGTCGCCCTCCTTGTGCAGCCGATAGCCCCCGACGACGGTGTCGACGGTGCGCCGGTGCTTCACCTTGGCCATGGCTCTGCGGCCCGCCTCGTAGGGTCCGTCGAGGCGCTTGGCGACGATCCCGTCACAGCCGGCGGACTCGAAGTCGGCGAACCAGGCGGTGGCCTCGGCGATCTCGGTCGTCGCGGGGGTCAGCCGCCACGGATCCCCCAGCCCGCCCAGCAGCCCGGTCAGCAGCTCACGTCGTCGCGCGTACGGCTCGCGAGCCAGGTCGCGGCCGTCGAGGACGAGCAGATCGAACGCGACCAGCTCGGCGGGGGTGCGGGCGGACAACAGCTCGATGCGGCTCTGTGCCGGGTGGATGCGGTCCTGCAGCCGGTCGAAGCTCGTCGCCCCGTCGACGACGAGGACGATCTCGCCGTCGACGACCGCGCCCTCGGGCAGGGCGTCCAGCGCCGGGCCGAGCTCGGGGAAGTAGCGCAGCAGCGGCCGCCGGTTGCGGCTGTCGAGCCGGCGCGCGGGTCGCGACCAGGCCACCGCGCGGAAGCCGTCCCACTTGGGCTCGTAGGCCCAGCCGGGCGGCTCGGGCAGCGTCTCCCGCACACGCGCCTCCATCGGCGTCACCGGCGGCGGGAACGGGAAGGCGGCCGGCGCGTCGGCCCCCACCGGCTACAGCTCCCGCAGGTCGACCACGGCGCCGTTGGCGACGTCGCGGTCCAGCACCGACCAGATGCCGCGCGCGGCGTCGGCCGGGTCGACGAGCCGGCCCGACTCGTGCAGGTCGACGAACTTGTCGAGGCGGGGGAAGTCACGCCGGTCGACGCGCTCGCGCACCGTCCGCTGCATCCCGGTGTCCACCACCCCGGGCGCCACGGCCACGACGCGGCAGTTGCCGTGACGACTGGCCTGCTCGGCGCCGGCGGTGCGGACCCACATGTCCACGGCCGCCTTCCCGGCGCAGTAGGCGGTCCAGCCCTCGTAGACGCTCGACGCCGCCCCCGACGTGAGCATCACCAGGTCCGCGCGCGCGTCCAGCGGCGCGACCGCCCGCAGGAACGCGTGGCCCAGGGCGGCTGGAGCCGCCGCGTTGAGCAGGATGTTGCGCCGGTAGGCGTCCGAGTCGACCTCGCCGGCGTAGCCGACCGGCTCGATGACGCCCGCGTTGTGCACGAAGACGACCCGGTCGCCGCCGAAGGCCCCCGCCACGGCCAGGAAGTGCTCCTCGACGGCCGCCCAGGCGGCGGGGTCGGCCAGGTCGGCGGGCAGGTGCTCGACGCCGGGCCCGCGGCCCGACCGCGAGATGTCGATCAGCCGGGCCCCGTCGAAGGGCAGGGTCTCGACCAGCGCGCGGCCGATGCCCGACGAGGCGCCGGAGATCCACACCAGCGGGTCCCCGCCGGGGCCGGTCCCGGCGGGCGGGTCCATCGGTGTCCGGCTCGCCATGGTCCGTATCGTAGGGGGCGACCGCGGACCAGCCCGACGATCGGTCCCGCGCCGTGCACGGCGAGCGCCTCCTGCTCGACACGTCGAGCCTGATGTACCGGGCCTTCTACGCGCTGCCGGTGTCCATCACCGGCGCCGACGACCGGCCCGTCAACGCCGTGCGGGGCTACCTGGACATGTGCGCCCACGTGATGGCCGGGCGGCGGCCGGGCGGGGTGGTGCATGTCCTGGACGACGACTGGCGCCCCGCCGAGCGTGTCGCGGCCTACCCCGGCTACAAGGCCGCCCGCCCCGGCGACCCCGAGGGCCTCGCGGAGCAGTTCGTCCTGCTCGACGACGTGCTCGCGGCGGCCGGCCAGGCGCGGGCGTGGGCGCCGGGATGTGAGGCCGACGACGCGATCGCGGCCCTGTGCGCCCGCGCGGACGCCGACGACCGGCTGGCCGTCGTCACCGGCGACCGTGACCTGTTGCAGCTCGTCCGCGACGAGGGGCCGCGCGTGCGTCTGTTGTTCACCGTGCGTGGTGTCACGCATCTGACCGAGTTCGACGAGGCCGCGGTCCAGGCCCGCTACGGCGTGCCCGCGTCGCGCTACGCCGACTTCGCCACGCTGCGCGGCGACCCGTCCGACGGCCTGCCCGGGGTCCCCGGTGTGGGGGAGAAGACGGCGCGCTCATTGGTCGTCTCGCACGGGTCGATCCCGGAGCTGCTGGCCGACGTGGAGGGGCTGCCCGCCCGGCTGCGCGAGCGTCTCGGCGCCGCGGGGGACTACCTGGACGCCATGCGGGCGGTCGTGCCGGTGCGCGCCGACGTGGACGTCCGGGTCGACGAGGGCCGTCGTGACGAGGCACGCCTGGCCGAGCTGGCCGACGTCCACCGCATCGACAAGCCGCTGTGGCGTCTGCGCCGTGCGGCCGCGACGGCGGGGCAGCGGCCCGACCCGGGACGGGCCACGCCGTCGTGAGGCTGCAGGAGCTGGAGATGGTCTGCACCGACGCGGCCCGCGACCTGGCCCGCCGGGAGGCACGGCCGCTGCCGGCCGCGGTGGTGCTGCCCCTGCCCGAGGCCACCCGCGTAACGACCTTCCCGGACTTCCCCGACGACGACGGGGCGCGACACGACCTGCTGCGGCGGTTCGCCGAGGACGTCGCCCGGCCCGCCAACGCGCCATGCTTCGGCTTCGTGGCAGAGGGGTCCGCCACCTCCGAGGAGGGGCCCGTGGACGTGGTCGTCGTCGCCTTCGGGGCCCGGGGCCACGCGCCGCGGGTCACCGCCGCCCCGCTGTCGGCCGACGGCCCCGGCGAGTTCTCCCCGGCCGAGGAGCTCGACGAGGCGGCGCTGCCGTTCCTGGCGCCGCTGCGCCACGCCGTGGACGCGGCCGCCCCGCCCGACGCGCCGCGCCCGCCCGAGCTCAGCTGAAGGTGAGCAACAGCACGACCCCGAGCGCGAAGATGACCAGCCCGACGCGCAGGGTCGCCTCGTGCAGGCCCCGGCGGTAGTCCGCCCCGGCGGGGGAGTAGGCCGGGGGGGCGTGCGTCACGCGAGCCGCCCCGGACGCCCGGAGCCCGTCGTAGGCCTCCCGCCGCGTGCGGTCCCTCAGCACCGACCAGGCGGCGTTCGCCCGGCGGGCCGTGGCCGCGGCGGCCGCGTCGCCGGGACGGCGGTCCGGGTGGCTCTCCCGCATCACGCGCAGATAGGCGGCCCTTACCGCGCCTGCGTCCGCGTCCGGCGCGACCCCCAGCGTGCGGTAGTGGTCCTCGCGCATCGCGCAAGGCTAGCGTCGCCCACCCAGCCCGGAGTGTGTCGATTAAGGCACCGAATCCGCCAGTCAGTCGACACACTCCGGGGTCAGTCCTCCACGACGTGGGTGGCGAAGCGCCGCCTCGACGCCGCCCAGGCCTCGTCGTCGAAGCCCCCGCCGGGGCGCAGCGCGTCGGCGGCGGCCCACGCCATGGCGAGCGCGTGGTGGCTGTTGTCGTGCACGAACAGTCCCTGACGTCCGAACGTGAGCAGCCGCGGGTGGGCGGCGGCCCACGCGTCCAGCGCCTCCAGGGCGTGCTCGAAGCCGATCCGGTAGACGGGGTAGACGCTTGGCAGGCGCCGGACGACCGTGGCCACGGGCGCGACGTCGGGCAGCCCCCGCGAGGCCAGCGCCGCCACGACCAGCTCGGTCAGCCCCTCGTCGTCGCAGCGCCACAGCTCGTCGCCGACGCTGCACGGCACCTCGGCGCACAGCACGGTGCGGTCGGGCGGGTCGTCGCCGTCGCGGTAGTTGCGCGGCTCGGAGACGCGGCTGACCGGCGTCGACGGGTCAGGCAGGTAGTGCGCGTCGAACGGCGTCCAGCGGCGCACGGGCAGCACCGTGTAGACCAGGACCATGGCGCGGAAGTCCAACGCGTCCGCCGCCGCCAGGACGTCCGGCGCCGGCGCCGGCTCGCTCATCCGCGCCAGCGCCGGCAGCGGCACCGTCGACCACAGGCGCGCGCCGCGCACCGGCTCGGCGCCGGCGACGTCCACCCGCACGCCGCCAGAGCCGAGACGCACGCGGCGCGCGAGCGCACCGAAGCGCAGCTCGGCCCCGGCGTCGGCGGCGGCCTCGGCCAGCCGCTCGCTGATCGCGCCGAAGCCCGAGCGCGGGTACCAGAAGTCCGCCGACGCGCCGCCGCGGACGCCACGGGCCACCCGCCGCACCAGCTTGGCCGGCGAGTCGGCGCGGACCCGCCGGCGCGCCTGCTCACCGCTGAGCGCCTCCGGGGCGACGCCCCACAGCTTGTGCGCGTACGGGAAGTAGAAGCGCTCGCACAGTGTCGGGCCGAGGCCGGCGCGCAGCTTCTCCGCGAAGGTGTCCGCGCGGGGCCGCCGGAAGGGGGCGAGGAACGCGTCGCGCGCCGCGCCCACGGCGAACCCTGGGGGCAGCCGCCGCACCAGGTCCACGGGGCGCAGCGGGAAGGCGATCCAGCGGCCGTCGAGGTGGATGCGGCCGTTGCGGGGCCGACGCTGCAGCTCCTCGCCCAGCAGGGCGCGCAGGTCGGCCAGGACGCGCGGCTCGATGCCCGGGTGCAGGCGATGGCTGCCCAGGTCCACCCTGAGGCCGGCCACCTCGAAGCTGCCGGCCATGCCCCCCGGCGCCGAGCCACGCTCGAGGACGACGACACGGTGCCCGGCCCCGGCCGCCCGGTACGCCGCCCCCAGTCCGGCCGGCCCGGCGCCGAGGACGACGACGTCCGCGGCGGCGCTCATCGGCACACCGTAGCGACGACGGCGGCGCTCATCGGCACACCGTGGCGACGACGGCGGCGCTCATGGGCACACCGTGGCGACG
>JAHWKQ010000047.1:0-1621 GCA_019347785.1 Actinomycetota bacterium | reverse complement strand
GGCACACCGTGGCGACGACGGCGGCGCTCATGGGCACACCGTGGCGACGCCGGTGGCGTGGCCGACGCCCTCCCTTACCAGTAGCGGTGGGCGGATAGGCGGACACGGGGCGCCCTGCGCGGCGGGCGGGGCAGCAGCCCGGCGGCCATGCCCATCTTGAGGAGCCTGACGACCCGGCCCCGGTGGGGGCGGAACGGCGCGAGCAGGGCCAGCATGCCGGCGTCGTCGGTCGGCCCGTCGCCCAGCGCGTGGCCGACGAGCGACGGCAGGTTGTAGTCGCCGACGCTGACCGCGTCGGCATCGCCCAGCGCCAGGCGCGTCTCCGCCGACGTCCACGGCCCCACGCCGCGCAGCGCCCGCAGCCGCCGGTCCAGGCGCGGCCAGTCGCGGCCCGCCGCGCGCAGGCCGCTCCCGTCGCACGCGGCGGCATGCAGCGCCAGCGCGCCCTTGAGCGAGACCCCGCAGCGGCGCAGCGCCCACCCGGGCGTGGCGCCCAGCCGCGACAGCGGCGGCCAGCACCACAGTCCCGACCGCGCGGGCGTGCCCACGAGGGCGGCCACCTGCGCGGTCGAGCGAGCCGCCTCCACGCCGGTGACCAGCTGCGCGAGCACCGCCCGGCCGAGCGCCTCGTCCACGCGCGGCAGCCGCGACAGCCGGACCGGGCCCAGGTGGCGCACCAGTGTGCGGGTCACGGATGCGCGCCAGCCAGCTCGGTGAACCCCTCGACGTCGTCGTCCTCGCCGCACCAGGCCGCCGCGGCGGCCAGCGCCGTCCCCGTGGTCTCGGGGGGCGTGGCGGGCGGGCCCCACACGTCCAGGGAGAGCACGCCGCCTCGGACGCCGGCCTCGAGCACCAGCGGCCCGACCGGGCCTGGCTCGGCCCGGCGCACGACCCCCGCGGGGCCGCGCAGCGCCACCGCGCCCCGGCACGCCCGGTCGACGGGGACCGTCCGGCGCAGGTCGGCGCGCCCCGCGCGGCGGTCGGCGGCGAGCAGGGTCTGCGGGGCGAGCGCGGGGCGGGCGGACGGCGCGGAGACGGCGGCGGGCACGGCGGGCGATGGTAGCCGCCGGGTGTGTCAGACCCGCCCACCCGCGGTAGCGCCGAGATTGCGCGGACGGCACTGGCCGCCGTGGCCGAGGGACGTCAGGCGGCGACGACGCCGAGCTCGGACTGCAGGCGCGCCAGCGCCTGGTTCTCGATCTTGCGCACCGACTCACGCGACAGCCCCAGCTCCTTGCCGAGCGTGTCCAGCGTCAGCGCGGGGCGGCCGTCCAGGCCGTAGCGGCGCTGCAGCACGTACCAGCTGCGCGGGTCCAGGCGCGACTCGGCGACCTCGAAGACGCCCTGCA
This sequence comes from Actinomycetota bacterium, assembly GCA_019347785.1. GTDB lineage: Bacteria > Actinomycetota > Nitriliruptoria > Euzebyales > Egibacteraceae > JAHWKQ01. The sequence continues at coordinate 272 of JAHWKQ010000047.1, read as the reverse complement.
CGAAGGTGCGCTCGACGACCTCCTCGGCGGGCGCGTCCTCGGCCACCGCCACGAACTCGCCCAGGTCACTGGCGTCGCTGTCGAAGCCGACCGGGCGGTCCAGCGACGTCATCGCGTGGTCGCCCTCCATGGCGCGGCGGACCTTGGCCGGGCTCAGGCGTGTGGCCTGGGCGAGCTCGTCGATCGTGGGCTCGCGGCCCTTCTCCGACTCCAGCCGCGCGGTCGCCGCGCGGACCTTCACCAGGGCGTCGTGCAGCGCCACCGGCAGGCGG
>JAHWKQ010000233.1 GCA_019347785.1 Actinomycetota bacterium | reverse complement strand
GAGAAGGCGGCCCGGTTCGTCCGGTTCCTCGACGCGTTCGGGATCCCGATCGTGTCGCTGGTGGACGTGCCCGGCTTCCTGCCCGGCTCCGCCCAGGAGCTCAACGGCGTGATCCGCAAGGGCGCCAAGCTCCTGCACGCCTACACCAACGCGACCGTGCCGCGGGTCACCGTGGTGCTGCGCAAGGCGTTCGGCGGGGCCTACATCGTGATGAACTCACGCTCGATCGGCGCCGACGCGGTGCTGGCCTGGCCCGACGCCGAGCTGGCGGTGATGGGGGCCGAGGGCGCTGCCGACATCATCTTCCGACGCCAGATCGAGGCCGACCCCGACGCCCGCGAGGGCCTGATCCAGCAGTACCGCGAGGAAGCGATGGCCGTCGGCCTCGCCGCCGACCGGGGCAGCATCGACGAGATCATCGATCCGGCCGACACCCGCCGGTCCCTGATCGGCCTGCTCGCCGCTCGGCGCCCCGCCCGGGCACGTGGGTTCGTCCACGACAACCTCCCACAATGACCCGGCACACCCCCCTCGCCGACCGCACCCTGGACGCGCTGGCCACCGCCACCCGCGAGGTGGCCCGGGTCGGTCTGCGCACGTGGATGGCCCTGGACGTGGCCGGTGCCGACCAGGTGCCCGCCACCGGCGGCGTGATCATCGCGGCCACCCACTCCTCGCACGCGGACTCGCTGGCGCTGGGTGCGGCCGTGCGCCGGCGGTTGTCGTTCCTCGGCTCGGCCGAGCTGGCCGACACGCCCGTGCTGGGCCCCTTCCTGCCACGGATCGGGCTCCTGCCCGTGGAGCGTGGCAGCGGCGACGCCGGCCTGCTGGGCGAGCTCGCGGCACTGGTCGCCGCCGGCGAGGCGCTGGTGGTCTACCCCGAGGGCAGCCGCAGCCGCGACGGCTCGGTGCACCGCCCCCGCAGTGGGGTGGCGCGCCTGGCTGCTGCGACCGGCGCCCCGGTCATCCCCGCCGGCGTCACCGGGACCGCCGCCGCGTGGCCGGTCGACAGTGGCCCGCGTGCGTGGTCGCGGGCGCACGTGCGGGTCCGCCTCGGAGCGCCGCTGGACGCCCCCGACGACAGTCCCCTCGCCCGTCGGGCGTGGAACGACCACCTCCACCAGGTGCTGGTCCAGCTGTCGGGACGGCCCGGCAGCGACCAGTTCGCCCCGGTCGGCGGTGCGGCATGACGGCCGCGTTCCGCCCGCCGGCCAGCGACGTCACCGCCCCCGCGCCGGCGACCCCCGAACTCGAGGGCGTCGCGGTCGGCTGCGACGTGGTCGAGGTGGCGCGCATCGCGCGGCTGCTGGCCCGCCGCCCCGCCGCACGCGACACGCTCTTCACGCAGATCGAGCAGGCCGACGCCGTGCGTGACGGCGTCGGACCCGACGACCCCACGGCCCTGCGCCGCCTCGCCGCCCGGTTCGCCGCCAAGGAGGCTGTGGTCAAGCTGCTGCGCCGGCCTGCGCTGGCGTGGATCGACGTCGAGGTCCGGACCCACGGCGACGGCGCACCGCAGCTGTGGATCCACGGCCAACGCTCCGACATCGCGATCTCGCTGAGCCACGACGGCGACGTCGCCATGGCCGTCGTCGCCCGCACGACACCCACCACCCCATCCTCCCCGACCACCGTCAGGAACTGACATGCTGCTCGACGGCAAGCGCCTTGTCATCACCGGGGTGCTCGACCCCCGGTCCATCGCCTTCCACGTCGCGCGCCTCGCCCAGGAGCAGGGTGCCGAGGTCGTGCTCACCGGCTTCGGGCGCGCCAAGCGCCTGACCGAGCGCACCGCCAAGCGGCTGCCGCACCCGGTCGACGTGCTCGAGCTGGACGTCACCAAGCCCGAGGACATCGACGCGCTGCGCAAGCAACTGGACGAGCGCTGGGGGTCGGTCGACGGCGTGCTGCACGCGGTCGCCTACGCCCCGGAGTCCTGCCTCGGCGGCGGGTTCCTCGAGGCACCGTGGGAGGACGTGGCGACTGCGATGCAGATCAGCACCTACTCGCTGCCGGCGCTCGCCGGCGGGCTCGCACCGCTGCTGGCCGAGGCGCGCGGCAGCGTGGTGGCGCTGGACTTCGACGCCACCGTCGCCTGGCCGAGCTACGACTGGATGGGGGTGGCCAAGGCCGGCCTCGAATCGGCGTCGCGCTACCTCGCCAAGGAGCTCGGCCCCCGGGGCATCCGCGTCAACCTGGTTGCCGCGGGCCCGATCCGCACCATGGCGGCCACGCACATCGAGGGCTTCGACACCTTCGAGGAGGTGTGGGGTGAGCGCGCGCCACTGGGCTGGGACGTCACCGACCCCGAGCCGATCGCACGAACCGTCTGCGCCCTGTTCAGCGACTGGCTGCCGGCAACCTCCGGGGAGATCGTCCACGTGGACGGCGGCGCGCACGCGGTCGGCGCCTGACGCACAGGATCAGCCGGACACGGCCGGCTGGGCGAGCGGCGGCTCGACCCGGAACGACGCGCCACGGCCGTTCTCGGTCTCGGTGACCCAGGCGCGGCCGCCATGGAGCTCGGCGAAGCGCGCGACCAGGAACAGCCCCACGCCGGCCCCCGGACTGTGCGGCTCGATCTCGCCGTGCTCGAACGCGCCGAACACGCGGTCGCGGTACGGGGCGTCGATGCCCGGGCCGTCGTCGTCGACCCGCAGCTGCAGCACGCCGGGGGACCACACGTCACCCGAAACGCGGATGGTCGTGCCCGCATCGGCGTGGCGTATCGCGTTGGACGTAGACCGCGGCGTAGAGGATGCCGTTGGGTACCACGAGCAAGCCGAAGTCGTCGGCCACGCCGAACAGCAGCAGACCGACCAGGACCTCGCCCAGCGCCATCGCCGGCAGCGCCTGCCAGCCCCGGGCGGCCCCGAGGCCGAGCGCGAGGCCGGCCG
>JAHWKQ010000232.1 GCA_019347785.1 Actinomycetota bacterium | reverse complement strand
CGCCGCCAGGGCGTCGACGTCCCACACGTTGCGGGCGTCCACGACGATGGGGTACTCCAGCAGCTCGCGCAGGCGCCCCGGGGTGATCGCCCGGTACTCGTCCCACTCGGTGCACACCACCACGGCGTGCGCGCCCCGCAGGGCGTCCTCGGCCTTGTCGCACAGGGCCACGTCCGGCAGGCGCCCGCGGACCTGGTCCAGCGCGGCCGGGTCGTGCAGGCGCACCCGCGCGCCCTCGGCGCACAAGGCGTCGATGACCTCCAAGGCGGGGGCGTCGCGCACGTCGTCGGTGCCCGGCTTGAACGCGACGCCGAGCACGGCGATGTCCTTGTCGGCCACGTTCCACACCAGCCGGCGCAGCTGGGCCAGCGGCCAGCCCTTGGCCTGCCGGTTGACCCGGTCGGTCTGGCGCAGCAGGGCGAAGTCATAGCCCAGCTCGGCGGCGATGTGGATGAACGCCTCGACGTCCTTGGGAAAACACGAGCCGCCGTAGCCCAGGCCGGCGTCCAAAAAGGCCCGCCCGATGCGCGGGTCGTGGCCCATGGCGTCGGCGATGGTGTGCACGTCGGCCCCGGCCAGCTCACAGATGCGGGCCACCGCGTTGATGAAGCTGATCTTGGTCGCCAAAAAGGCGTTGGAGGCGTGCTTGATCAGCTCGGCGGTGCGCACGTCGGTGGCCACATAGGGGCAGTCGTGGCGGCCCAGCAGCGGCGCGTACAGGGCACGCATGACCCGGTGGGCGTGCTCGGCGTCGGCGCCGACGACGATGCGGTCGGGGCGCAAGGTGTCCGCGACGGCGCTGCCCTCCTTGAGGAACTCCGGGTTGCTGACCACGTCGTGGACCAGGCCGCCGCCGCGCGCCTGGGACTGCAGCCGCAACGCCAGGCGGATGCGCTGGCCGGTGCGCACCGGCACCGTGGACTTCTCCGCCACGACCAAGGGGCGGTCGGCGTGGGTGGCCACCGAGGCGGCGGCCGCCTGCACGTAGGCCAGATTGGGCGCGCCGTCGGCGCGCCGCGGCGTGCCCACACAGATAAAGACCACCTCGGCCCCGCCGACCGCCTCGGCAGCGGCGTGAGTGAAGCCCAGATGCCCCGCCGCCACCCCCGCCGCGACCAGGTCGTCCAGCCCCGGCTCCAAAAACGGCACCCGCCCGTCGCGCAGCGACTCGACGGTGGACTCGTCGTCGTCCATCCCCACGACGTCGTGCCCCAGACTGGCCAGGCAGGCCGCCGTGACCAGACCGACATGACCCACCCCGATGATGCCGACCCTCACGCGTCCCTCCGCCCGCACGGCTGCACCGTCGCGTGGAGCGTATCCGGCCGGCTCACCCGTCGGGGAACCGTGAGTCGACCTGGCCGAGGGCGTCGGTCAGCGGACGGGCGCTGGACGCCCGGCCCAGCAGGGGGCCGAGGTCGCCGGACACCCGCAGGCGGCGCAGCATGAACGCGGTGGCCAGGTCCAGCTCGCCACGGATCAGCTGCCGCCAGCGGGTGTAGTCGGCGGTCAGCGTCAGCCGGGGGGACGGGTCCTCGCCGTCGAGGCAGCTGACGTCGGGGGGGGCGCCGCCGCCCGAGGGCTCGATGCGCATGTCGTAGGCGTGACGTCGATCCAGCGGGCCGGCCGGCTCGACGACGAACCGGTAGACGCCCCGCAGCGCCTCGGCGGCCTCGGCGGCGTCCGGATGCGCGCGCACCCGCTCGCAGAACGTCTCCATCCACTCCCGGCTGGGGAACAGCGGCATACTCAGGCCTCCCTCGTCCCCGCGCGACGGCGCCCGGGGACCGACGCGGGCCAAGGATGGCACATGCTGGAGGCGCTGCACGGCACGCACGCGGTGGTGCTCGGCGGTGCGGGCTTCCTGGGCTCGCACCTGTGCGAGCGCCTCCTGGGGCTCGGCGCCCGGGTGACGGCCCTGGACAACCTGCTGACCGGCACGGCCGACAACGTCGCCCACCTCGTCGGCCACCCCGGCTTCCGGCTCGTCTGCTACGACGTCACCGACTTTCTATACGTGGCCGGCCGGGTCGACCACATCCTGCACTTCGCCTCCCCCGCCTCCCCGGTGGACTACCTGCGCTGGCCCATCCAGACGATGAAGGTCGGCGCGCTGGGCACCCACAAGGCCCTGGGCCTGGCCCGCGCGAAGGACGCCCGCCTGCTGCTGGCCTCCACCAGCGAGGTCTACGGCGACCCGCGTGTCAACCCCCAGCCGGAGACGTACTGGGGCAACGTCAACCCCATCGGGCCCCGCGGCGTGTACGACGAGGCCAAGCGCTTCGCGGAGGCGCTCACACTCGCCTACCACCGCCAGCACGCCATCGAGGTCCGCATCGCCCGGATCTTCAACACCTTCGGCCCCCGCCTGCGCATCGACGACGGGCGCGCCGTGCCGACCTTCATGACCCAGGCGCTGCGTGGCGAGCCGCTGACCGTCCACGGCGACGGGCTGCAGACCCGCTCCCTGTGCTACGTCGACGACATGGTGGAGGGACTGCTGCGGCTGCTCGCGAGCGACCACGTGGGGCCGGTGAACCTGGGCAACCCGCGCGAGGTGACGATGCTGGAGCTGGCCGGGGCCGTCCAGGACGCGGTGGGCCGCCACCCCGGTGTCCGGCACCTGCCGGCCATGCAGGACGACCCCGCCGTGCGCCGACCCGACACCCGCCTGGCCGAGCGGCTGCTGGGATGGAGGGGCCGGCACTCCCTGGAGGATGGGCTGGCGCGCACGATCGACTGGTTCCGCGGCCGGCTGGCGGCCGCGGCCGAGCAGGGATGACGCCCGCCGGCCACACCGCGCCCCGGTCTCCGGTGGCCGCGGCCCGCGAGCGCATCCGCCACTGGGAGCCCTGGCTGGGCGCGGTCGTCACCGGGATCGACCCACCCCCGGCACCCGGCGAGGGACCGCTGGAGGGCA
>JAHWKQ010000231.1 GCA_019347785.1 Actinomycetota bacterium | reverse complement strand
CTGGTCGAGGGTGCCGGATCCCAGGACGACATCACCGGTCGGGTCACGCAGATCAAGAACGAGATCGAGGACACCGACTCGGACTGGGACCGCGAGAAGCTGCAGGAGCGGCTGGCGAAGCTGTCCGGCGGCGTCGCGGTCGTCAAGGTCGGCGCGGCCACCGAGGTCGAGCTGAAGGAGAAGAAGCACCGCATCGAGGACGCCCTGTCGGCGACCCGCGCGGCGGTCGAGGAGGGCATCGTCGCCGGTGGTGGCGCCGCCCTGCTGCAGGCCGGCAGCGTGCTGGACAAGCTCGAACTGGAGGGCGACTACGCCGTGGGCGCGAACATCGTCCGCAAGGCCCTGGTCGAGCCGCTGCGCTGGATCGCGAACAACGCCGGCCTCGAGGGCAGCGTCGTCGTGGAGAGGGTTCGCGGCCTGGACGCCGGCCACGGCCTGAACGCCCTGAGCGGCGACTACGCCGACCTCATCTCCGAGGGCGTGATCGACCCGGCGAAGGTCGCCCGGTCGGCGCTGCAGAACGCGGCCTCCATCGCGGGCCTGCTGTTGACGACCGAGACCCTGGTCGCCGACAAGCCCGAGCCCAAGGAGAGCGCGGGCGCCGGCGGTCACGACCACGGCGGCGGCATGGGAGGCATGGACTTCTAAAGGAGTCCGTGACCGACCGGTCTGCACGAAGGGGCGGCCCCCGGGCCGCCCCTTCGTCGTGGGGAGGCTCCCGCGGTCTTGGCGCCGCTGAGTACGATCCAGGACCGTCGAGGTCGGTCGAGCGGAGGGGCAGTGATCGACGAACGCGGCCTCGCGGCCGCGCCCCCGCGGAGCCCGGCCGCCGGGCCCGGCGTCGATGAAGGCGTCGAGGAGGTCGCCGCCGCGACGCTGCGCGCCGCGCTCGCGGTCACCGGAGCGGCACGCGGGGTCATCCTCATGAGCGACGGCGGCCGCGCGTTCGCGCCGGTCGCCGTCATGCCCCCGGACCCTGGGGTGGAGGCCGTCGAGGCCCCGGAGTCGTCGCCGTTGTGGGACGTGGCCGTCGGGCGCACGGCGCTGCGCTGGGAGGTCGGCGACGCCACGCCGCCGCCGGTCGCGTTCGCCGGCCGGGAGGGGTGGCGGCGGCTGTTGCTGGTGGGCCTGCATGCCGGCGGGCCGGGTCGCGCGGGGGTCATCGTCGTAGCCGGGCCACGCGACTGCGCCTTCGGCGAGCACGCCTCGATCCACCTGGAGCTGACCGCGGCGCTGTCGTCGACCGGTCTGGCCAACGCCGCGCTCGCCGGGGAGTGGCGGCAGCTGACGCAGGTGCTGTCCGGTGCCGTGTCCCTGTCGGCGGCGCTGACCGCGGTGGCCGACCCGGTGGCGGTCCGCCGTCGCCTGCTGGACGGCCTGGTCCGGGACGTGGGCATGGACGGCGCGGCGCTGTGGTGTCCGGCGGGGCAGGCCGAGGAGCTGCGGCTGGTCGGGTCCTCCGGGCTTCCCCCGCCCGTGCGGCGCGCCGTGCGGGCACTGCCGGCGGAGGGCACGGCGTCGGGCGGCTGGCCGGGCAGGCGGCTGCGGCTCGTGTCCGTGCCCGGCCCGGCCGAGGGAGTCCTCGGCGTCTACACCTCCCGGCGGCTGCCCGACGCCGTCGACGACGTCCTCGCGACGCTGGCACAGGCGCTGTCGACGGTGGTTCGGGAGACGACCCTGCACAAGCAGGCGCGCACCGTCGTGGACTCGCTGCAAGGACAGCTGCTGCCCCGGGACGTCCGCCTCCCGCCCGGTGTCGAGGTCGGCACCGTGTACCGCTCGGCCACCGCCGAGGTGGAGGTGGGCGGCGACTTCTTCGACGTGTTCACCTGCGAAACCGGTCACGTCGGGGTCGCGTGCGGTGACGTCTCCGGCAAGGGCGTCGAGGCCGCCAGCCTCACGGCCATGGCCGTGTACTCCCTGCGGGCCTATGCCCTGCCGGGTCCGCCGGCGAGCGCCGTCCTGCGGCTGCTCAACGGCGCCGTGAGCGAGCAGACCCCCGACGACCGGTTCGTGACGCTCGCCTACGCGCGCATCGACCCGGTCACGTTCCAGGTGCAGCTGGCCCTGGCGGGCCACCCACCCCCCCTCGTCGTCGACGGCGACGACGTGCACGTGCTGGACATCCCGCCGGACGTGCCGGTCGGCACCCTGCGCGACGCGACGTTCGAGCAGGCCGAGCTGGCGCTGGCCCCCGGCCAGAGCCTGGTCCTGTACACCGACGGCGTCACCGAGGCGCGCCGGGCCGGTGACGGCGACGGCCCCCTGCTGGGCGTCGACGGCCTCGTCGAGGTCCTCCGCGGGCTGACCGACCGGGGCCCGCAGGAGCTGGCCGACGGCGTCTGGGCGGCGGTGCGTGAATGGACCGGCGATGGGACCACCGACGACTGCGCCCTCATCGTCGTGCGACGCGTCCCCGAGCCGGCCCCGGTGCCGGCGGGGCGGTGAGGGGGGCTCGCGCGGTCACGGCTTGGGCTTGCGCCCCTCCCGCTTGGCGATGAGCCGGTCCCGCAGCGGCGCGGGAAGCTCGTCCCCGGGCGCGGTGGTGACCTGGTCGACCACCAGGGCGGTCGTCGTCTCGTCGTTGACCCTGCGGAACCAGCGGATCGTGCCGGCGGCCCGCACGACGACGACGTTGCCCTGGCCGCAGGGCCCCAGGCAGTCCGTGACCGTGAACTTCGCGCCGGCCGCGCCGGCGCGGCGCCGGGCGGTCTCGGTCAGCCGCCGGTGGTCGACGCCGGGGTGCTTCTTCTTCCTGCCGCAGCAGCACCCCCGGCAGACCCACACCTTTGGAGGCTTCTGGCGCTTCTTGCCCATGAGCCGGGCACGTTAGCCGGTAAGGCCCACCTCATCCAGGCTGATCCGGTTCCCGTTGCCGCTGGCCTTTCCCGCTAGTGGATTGTCGCTGAAGTTCCTTCAGTGATTGGTGGTGGTCTGCGAGACTGC
>JAHWKQ010000046.1 GCA_019347785.1 Actinomycetota bacterium | reverse complement strand
ACGCCCGCCAGCTCACCATCGTGGAGGGCACCACCCAGGTGCAGCTCGGGTTGATCGCCCGGGGTGTGCTCGACGGCGACATCTGGTGGGATTAGGGGCGTGACAGTGACGTTGGAGGAGCTCGGGGGCTGGCCGGCCGTGCTGGGCGCGCTGACGCGAGGCGAGAACCTCACGTCGGTGCAGGCGGGCGCGGCGTTGGCCGACGTCCTGGAGGGGTCGGCCACCTCGGCCCAGATCGCGGCGTTCGCCGTCTCCCTGCGCATGAAAGGCGAGACGGTCGAGGAGATGTCGGGGCTCGTGCAGGCGATGCTCGACTACGCCGAGCCCGTGCCGTTGTCGCCCGACTTGGTGGCGTCGGTGGTCGACACGTGCGGCACGGGCGGCGACCGGTCGCATTCGATCAACGTGTCCACGATCGCCTCGTTCGTGGTGGTGGGCGCGGGCGGCAAGGTGTGCAAGCACGGCAACCGGGCGGCCTCGTCGGCGTCGGGGTCGGCCGACGTGCTGGAGGCCTTGGGCGTCGTCATCGAACTGGGGCCGGACGGCGTGGCCCGGTGCGTGGAGGAGGCGGGTATCGGCTTCTGCCTGGCCCCGCGGTTTCACCCGGCCATGCGCCACGCGGTGCCGACGCGGCGGGAGCTCGGGGTGCCCACCGTGTTCAACTTCCTGGGGCCGCTGGCCAACCCGGCCCGGCCACGGCGGCAGGTGGTCGGCGTGAGCGACCCGGCCATGGCCGACAAGATGCTCGGCGTCCTCGAGTCGAACGGGGCGGTGCGGGCGCTGGTCGTGCACGGCCACGACGGACTCGACGAGCTCACGGTGTCGACCACTTCCACCGTGCTCGAGCTGCACGACGGGGCGGTGCGCACCTACGTCGTCGATCCTGCGTCGCTCGGCTTGCAGACATCGCCGATGTCGGCGTTGCGGGGCGGCGACCCGGGGGAGAACGCGGGGCTGGCTCGCGCCGTGCTGGAGGGGGCACGGGGGCCGCACCGCGATGTCGTGCTGCTGAACGCCGCGGCCGGGCTGGTGGCCGCTGGGCTGGTGGCCGACCTGGTGGAGGGGCTGGGCGCGGCCGAGCGGTCGATCGACGACGGCCGGGCGGCCGACGCGCTCGACCGGTTGGTCGAGGTGTCGAAGCAGGCGGCCGGCGGGTAGAGCCGGGGGCGTGCAACGCCCTCGAGTGGTCGCGTGTGCCGTGCTGGCGCTGGCGCTGTCGTTCGCCGGCGCGGCGTGCGGCTCCGGCAGCGGGACGACCCCCACAAGCGGCGTGCCCGGCGGGGCCGACACCGGCGGGCGGACGCCCGAAGGCGGCGGAGGCACAACGCCGACCGACAACCAGCCTCCTGGAGGAGTGACCGAGTGAACGACCGTGCCGACGGCAACGCCATCACGCCTGACGAGTCGACAGACGACGAGGCGAACGACATGAAGCACCCGCACGAGCACGCGTCGGAGGCGGGAGCGCCGGGTGCGAGCGGCCCCGGCGATCCCGGCTTCGAGGGCGACGTGCAGCTCGGCGACGAGTGACCCGCGTCCCGAGTACATAGCTCTCCGTTCGGCACCCTATGTACTCGGGACCGCGCCCGGAGCGGGTGAAGCGGCGCGCCGTCGGACCAGCGTTCGCCCGGCCCGGTCGTGCACCGACCGTCGGCGCCCGTCCAGGAATGCGTAGGCCCAGTCGACGACCAGGCCGATGACGGTGAGCGCGAGGGCGGCGCCGACGATGGTTCGCATGACGACGCGGGAAGCGGGGGGTCGTTTCCCAGTCTCGGCGTCCACGATGGTGATGCCGAGCCACAGCTTGCCGAGCGACCCCACGGTGAGGGCCAGGCCCAGCTCCAGCACCAGCACGCTGCCGAGCCACACGACGACGCCCACCTCGGTCGCCGTACGCACGCCGTCGGCCGTGGTCTCCTGGAAGGGCACCGTCACGAATGCCCCGATGAAGAGGTAGACGAACGTGTCGACGACCCGGGCCACCAGCCGCCGCGGCAGCCCGGCGACAATAGCGGCGCTTCGGGCGGGGCGGCGGGCGATGACTGTGCGCAGCCCCCGTCCCGCCTGCATTGCGGCCTGCTTCAGGAGCTGCGCGGCGACCGATGGCGCACCGGTGGACAGGGGTACGGGGGGAGGCGGTGAGGGCGGCGTAGCCGTCGTCTGGGCCGGGAGGGCGAGCGGGGGCGCCGGCATGACCGCCGGGCGGCCGTCGTCGTGGTGTCGTAGTTGCTGCCGGAGGGTGGCGATGAGGACGTCGCCCTCGCCGCGCGACACGGCGATGGCGATCTCCAGGTGCTCGACCACGGCTCGCAGCAACCGGGGTGCGAACCGCAGGCCGGTGGTGCTGTCGCGGCCACGGGCGTGGAAGTAGACGATCGGGCAGTCGGCAGCGGGCTCGACGTGTACGAGTTCGCCGAGCTCGAAGACGCGCGTGTACTTCGGCCCCGCGAATAGCACCCGTCGGTTGGTGATGGTGGCGTTCCCGATGTCGATAATCGTCGGCTCGTCGACATCGCTGTCGCTGCGACTGCGCTGACCTCCGACCTTCACTGAGATCGGCATGTTGATGCCGATCTCGGCGTAGCCGGTCCGACCCCGTTCGACGGTCTGAGACGCTTCCACCAGCGCCACCTCGGGCAGGGAGAACAGTTCGTGCTCGCCCGCGGCCAGTTGCACGCCGAGCCACTGCCGGGGTCCTGCGGCGGGCGCCTGTGCCGCCTCTGCCACTGTCAGCCGCCGCAGGAGGTCGTCGCGCTCTGTCGTCCAGCGGACTGTCTGCCGGCGTGTCGCCTCTTCCGCCTTAGCCCGCCGCAGTGCTTCCCACGCACCCCGCGTCCGCTTCCAACCCCCCATGCGCCGACAGCGTACGAGCACCCCGGCGTCCCGAGTACATAGGTCGCCTTTCGGCAAGCTATGTACTCGGGACCGCGTGCACCCCGCGTCGGAGGCAGGCCGGCTCGGGCTCAGCCCGCGCCGAGGTCCCACATGGCTTCGAGGTCGTGGCGGCTGTAGGCCTTGAACGCCACCAGCGTCTGGGTGGCCCGGATGCCGGCCAGCGCGGCGATGCGACCCGTCACCACCTCGGCCAGTTCCTCCTGCCGGCGCACCCGCACGATCGCCACCAGGTCCGGCCCGCCCGCCACCGAGTAGACCTCCGCCACGCCGTCGACCTCGGTCAGCTCCTGGGCCAGCTCGGCGATGCGGGCGGGCTCGGCGTCGATGAGTACGAAAGCGGAGAGCACCGCCTCACGCTATGCGCGCCACCGCCTTGCGGGGCTCGTAGCGAGGCAGACGGGGGAGCGGCCACGCCAGCTCGCCCTCGCTCTCCACCAGCCGCAGCCGGGCCGCCTTGGCGTCGAGATACGACGCCACCGTCGACAGCTCGTCGACGAGCTCGCGGGGCACCGGACCGGCGACCGGCGTGCCCGCGCCGAACAGCCCGCCGTCGCCCGCCCGCACCAGCCGCCCGTGATCGAGCACGAACTCGCCCTCGCCGTCGACCGCCACGGTGACCCGTCCCGACCGGCGCAGCGCGTCGAGCCGCCGCTGGCGGGCGATCGCCCGCGACAGCGCGGCGGCCCGCTCCCGCACGGCAGCGGCCTCCTCGTAACGCTGGACGGCGGCCAGCGCCCGCATGCGGTCCTCCAACGGGCGCAGCAACAACGACGGCTCGCGGGTAAGGCCCCGCACCACCCGCTCGACGACCTCGTCGTAGTCGGCCTCCGCCACCCCGCCCGCGCACGGGCACAGCGCCACCCCCAACTGCGCGGGCGTGCAGGCGGCGGGCCGCGGCACCCGCGTCGGCCGTCCCGTGCAGCGGCGGATGGGCGCCGCCGACTCCACCGCCTCGATGACCAGCTTGGCGGCGGCGGACGACGCCAGCGGGCCCAGGTACAGACAGCCGTCGTCGGCCTTCGGCACCCGCACCACCGAGAAGCGGGGGAAGCGCTCGTCGAGCGTCAGCTTCACGTAGGCGTACTTGCGCCACAGCTTGGCCTGTCGGTTGAAGCGGGGCGCCAGTTCGGCGATGAGCCGCACTTCCAGCACGCCCGCTTCGAGTTCGCCGCTGGTGACGATGTGGTCGATGGCGTGGGTCTCGCGGAGCAGCGAGCCGATCTTCCGCCGGTCGTCGCCGCTGAAATACGACCGCACCCGCCGCCGCAGGTCGACGGCCTTGCCGACGTAGAGCACCCGCCCGCCTGCGTCCTTGAACAGGTAGACGCCCGGCTTGCGCGGCAGCCCCGCCGTCAGCGCCAGCTTCGCCACCAGGGGATGGCCCTGGATGGTGGGCAGCGCCAACAGGTCGTCCAGGGCCAGCACGCCGAGCGACCCGGCCCGCTCCAACAGCGCGTGCAGCACCTCGCCCGTGGCCAGGGCGTCGTCCAGCGCCCGGTGCGTGGGCCGATGCCCGACGCGGAAGTGCTGGGCCAGGGTCGACAGCTTGCAGTTGGGTACCTCGTCGCGCACCAGCCGTCGAGCCAGGGCGCAGGTGTCGACGGACCGGTTGGCGAGACGCGGCCGGCCCGTTGCCACCAGGGCGGCGTCGAGGAACGAGAGGTCGAAGCGCACGTTGTGGCCGACCACAACCGCGTCGCCGCAGAACTCCAGGAGCGACGGCAGCACCGCCTCGATCCGCGGCGCCGGCAGCACCATGGCCTGCGTGATGCCGGTGAGGTAGGTGATCTCGGGCGGGATGGCGAGGCCGGGGTTGACGAGCGTCTGGAACGTGCCGAGGCACTCGCCGCCGCGCAGCTTGACGGCGCCGACCTCGGTGATGGCCGACGACGCGGGCGACCCACCGGTGGTCTCCAGGTCGATGACGACAAACGTCACCTCTGCCAGGGGCGTGCCCAGGTCGTCGAACGACCGCTGCATGGCGGCAGACGGTAGGCGAACGCGTGTTCGGGAACAAGCATTCGCCCGCGCCCGGCTCAGTCCAGTGCGTTCTCCAGCAGGCCCAGCGCGGGCGCGCCCAGCGACAGCAGCGCCTCGTGGAAACGGCGGTGGGTGTAGCGGTTGCCCCACTGTGCCTGCGCCTGGTCGCGCAACAACAGGATCTCCAGCTTCCCCCACGTGTAGCGGCCGTAGGTGGGGTCGTAGCCCGCCCGCCCCGCTTCGCTCCGCGCAGCCGGGCCTTTGAGGAAGGCGTCCTCCTCGAAGCGCCGCGTCGCCTCCTCGGTCGTCATCGAGCCGGCGTGGATGCCGATCGCCGCCGCCAGGCGAGTGACCCGGATGAGCGCCTCGATGCAGACCCCGATGGCGAAGCGGGGATCGTCGGCTCGGAACCCCTCCTCCACGAACAGCTCCTCGGCATAGTGCGCCCAGCCCTCCACGAACGAGGTGGAGAACAGCGTCCGCCGGATGTCGCCTCGCAGCCGGCGCAGGAACTGCCCGTGCGCAAAGTGGCCGGGCATCACCTCGTGGACCGTGATGGCGGGCAGCGTGGTGCGGCTGAACACGCTCAGCCACTCCTCCTGCTCCTCTTCGGGCCATGTGGGGTCGGGCGGGGTGACGTAGTACCAACTGGGCGCCTCGGGCTCGAACGGCGCCGACCACGACATCATCGCCATGGCCCACTGCCGCGACTCGGGCGCAGGCCCGACCCGGCACTCGCCGCCGAGGTCGGGGAGCAGGTCGCGCTCGAGCGTGAAGGCGGTAGCCTCGGCGATCTGTTGCTGCGCCTCGGCGTAGATGCCGTCAGGGCCCGGGTGGTCACGCAGGAGCTCGTCGACCAGGGCGCGAGGGTCGTCGCCCGCACCCGGCCGCAGCCGCTCGCACGCCTCGCGCAACGCCGCCTTGAGGCGGTCGCGCTCGCGATCGGCCCGTTCCGCCAGGCGGCCGACGTCGACGCTCATCCCCTCGATGTCGCCCATGAGGCGCGACAACCAGTCACGTCCCAGCGCGGGGTCGGGGTCGCCGTCGGCCGCGAACCGCTGGACGTGCGCCACCAGGCGGGCGTGGGCCGCCAGCGCATCCTCGTCGGTGACGCCCGCGGCCAGCCCCCGCACCGTGGGCAGCAGCGCCTCGGCCACGGGGCGCGACACCATGTCGAGCGACTCCACGGCCGCGTCGACGGCGTCGGGCCAGGCGGCCAGGTGGCGGCGCTTGGCTTCCGCCCGCTCCTCCGCCGGTGCGTACTCCCGGTCGTAGCACGCGAGGTCGAGGTTGCCGACGTGGACGAGCGGGTTGCGACGGTGCTCCTCGATCACCCCGTAGGTGGTGCGCATGCCCGCCTCGAACGCGGCGAGCTGGGCCTCGTCGTGGGCGCCCCCCACCGGGTTGCCATTGCCCACCCGGGCGAGCGCGGCCGCCACGCCGGCGGGGGAGAGATCCTGCACCACGCCGTCGTAGTCGGCGTGCAGCCCGGCGTACTCGCGCACTTCCGACACCAGCAGATCGCACACCGCACGAAGCCGGGAGTTCATGAGGGGCGAGGGTAGTGTGGGCCGCCGTGGACGCCCGACGCTACCGCTGCGCCGCCTGCGGCAACCTGACCCGCTTCGATGTGACCACGACGCGGCGCACCCGGGCCTTCCACCACTTCACCGTGGGCGGTGAGCTGACCGTCGAAGACGAAGAGGTCCTCTCCGAGGTGGTGGAGGAGGTCTCCTGTCGATGGTGCGGCTCGGGCCGGGCGGTGGAGGAGCTGCGGGAGAGCGAGGTCTGACCGCTCCCCCGGACCGGGTCGTGCAGGCCGCGTTGGAGGCGGCCTGGCTGGTGGCGAAAGCGGGGGAGAACGCCACACCTCCCGAGCCTGCGCCGCGGCCGCTGCGCCGACTCCTCGGCCATGCCCGCCTCACCCCCGCAGCGCTGTCGACGATCCGCAAGGTGGTGGACTCGGACGAGGCGTTCCGGGCGCGGGTCGCCGACATCGTCACCGAGCACGCAGTGGGCCGGGCCGCGTGGCTGTTCCTGACCCGGCCCGAGGGCTGGGAGGACGAGGTGGCGGCCATCGCGGCGGCGTCCGAGGCCGAGGCGGCCGCGGCCCGGGAAGGGCGCGAGGAGCGCGTCGCCACCCGACGGCTGAAGGGGGCCGAGGAGGCGCTGCGCCGCACCGAGCAGGCGCTCGAGCAGGCCCGTGCCCACGCCGCCAAGGCGGCCGACGAACTGAGCCGCGAGCGCCACGCCCGCCGGGCGGCCGAGCAGGAGGCCGAGCGCCTGGGCGCCGAGGTGGCCGAGGCACAGGGCGAGGCGGCTGCGCTGCGCGTGCGGCTCGCCGCCGTCGAGGGCGAGTTGGTGAACATGCGGGCGGCAGCCGCGTCGAACGACGACGAGCCGTCCCCGGTCGAACAGGTCGTCGTCCCCGTCGTGCCGAGCCAGGCGGTCGACGCCGCCGCTCGAGCTGCCTCGGCAGTGCAGGCCGCCGAGGCGGCGCTGGCCGAGGTGGTGAGTGCCCTCGGCGTCGCCGAGACGGCGGCGGCCGACGCGCAGGCGGACGACGACACCGACGAGGCCGGCGACGACGAAGCGGTTGTCGGCTCGGCGGCCCCTCCCCGGCGGCGCGGCCCCCGTCCCCGTCGTCGTGCGGCGACGTTGCCGCCTGCGGTGTTCGACGACACGCCCGAAGCCGCCGACCACCTCGTGCGCCTGCCCGGCGCCCTCCTCCTGGTCGACGGCTACAACGCCTCGTTGGCCTATCGCCCGGAGCTGCCCCTCGCCGAGCTGCGCCGCCGGCTGGTCGACGCCGTGGACGAGCTGGTGGCCCGCACGGGCGTCGAGGCGCACATCGTCTTCGACGGCGCCGAGGTCGAGGGGGGCGGCCATCCCATGCGCACGGGGGGCCGCCGCCGCGCCGCTCGGGTCCGGTTCTCGCCGCCCGATGTCGAGGCCGACGACGTGATCCTCGGGATGGTCGACGAGACGCCGCCGGCGCGGCCCGTGGTGGTCGCCTCCGACGACCGGCGCGTGCAGGACGGGGCACGACACCGCGGCGCCAACGTCATCTCCACCACGCAACTCCTGGCCGCCCTGCGTCGCGAGCGCTGACGCGACAGACCCCGCCCCCAGGGGTCGATTGGGAGCGGGGTCTGAAGGCTCTGCCGCACCGAGGCGCGACCGAGATCTCTTTTACGGCGCTGTGTTGCAGGCAGCGTCCGAGACGTTCTGGTCGTTGATGGTGATGCTGACGTCGTGGCAGACCGTCACCGACGGATCGGCGGATGCCGCTCCGGCGCCGACGCCGATGCCGGCGACCACGAGCGCCACCGTTCCCAGCAGAAGCTTCTTCATGGGCGTCCCCCTTCGGGATTTCGCGATCGAGCTGCATGGAGAACGGCGGGCAGGCGGCGGTCTTACGGTCGCGGCCGGGAAATTCTTTGCGGCCTCCGCAACGGACGCTGTCGCTACGGGAGCGGGCGGAAGGCGAAGCAGTGCGGCGGGGTGGCACGCGAGCCGTCCGACGAGGCGATGGCCCGGGCCTTCGTCGCCGGCCAGGCGCAGTGCCCCGCCCGCTCCCCGCTCGGGCGCTCGCTGGACGAGATCGACGAGCTCGGGCACGAGTGGGGCGAATGCCCTCTCCGCTGCACTCGCCGCCCTCGACCACGTGGGACCGCCGCGCCGCCCTGGCTCGCTCCGTGCTCGACCGGCCATCCGGCGGCCGCCGCCCTTGTCGACCGCGACTCCGACGTATCGGCGCTGCTCGAGGCGGCAGCCATCGACGGCCTCGCCGTGTCGGTCGGGGCCGCGCCCACCCCGGCCGGGCTCGTCGTCGTCGGCTTCCAGGCCGTGTCGTCGCGCCCGGGGGCGGCGCTCGCCAGGGCAGCCCCGGCTTCGTTGTCACACCCCCTCGTCATCATGGGGGTACCGGCAAAGGAGAGGGCCATGGGCGAGAACATCACCATCGATTGCGGCGAGTGCGTCATGGAGGGCACCTCGGCATGCGACGACTGCGTCGTCACCTTCCTGTGCGGACGCGATCCCGACGAAGCCGTGATCATCGACGTCGCCGAGGCGCGCGCAGTGCGCATGCTTGCGGCTGCCGGGCTCGTACCGGAGCTGCGGCACAAGCGGAGGACGGGATGAGGGCGACCGGCAGTCCCCGGCCCGCCGCAGTGCCGGTGCTACCTTCGCCCGGAAAGAGGCCCGATGGCCGGGCCAGGTCCGTCGGGGGCCCGTGTGCAACAGCTCCACCTCGTCGGCTTCACCACCGACCTCGAGGGTCTTATCTTCAGCGCCCGCAAAGGGGCGAAGTCGGGTGGCTACCTCGTCATGCTCGACGACAGGTTGCGGGCGACCATCGAGGACGCCCTCCGCCTGCGCAACGGCGAGGACGACCCGGGCCTCGACGCGGGTGACGGCAGGTCCTCCGCGCCGCGCCGGCCCCGGCCGCAGAGCACCCTGAGCCCACGCGAAATCCAGGCCCGCCTGCGCATGGGGAGCTCGATCGCCGAGGTCGCCGAGGAGGCGGGCGTCGACGAGGAGTGGGTCGGCCGCTTCGCGGTGCCGATCCTGGCCGAGCAGGACCAGGTGGTGGCGCGAGCCCGACGGCTCTCGTTCGTGAAGCCGCGGCTGGGGGAATCGGCGCTGCCCTTGGGCGACGCTGTGCGCTGGAACCTGGCCGACCGCGACATCCGCTTCCTCGACGACGACTTCGACGCGGCATGGAGTGCCTACAACCTGCAGGGCGCCTCGTGGGTCGTGCGCATCCAGTACGCCTCGCGCGGCAAGCGCCAGAGTGCCGAGTGGGAGGTCGACCTGCGCGAGGGCGAGCTGTTCGCCCGCAACCGGATCGCCTCCGAGCTGGCCTACGTCGACGCCACCCGGCGGCGTCGCCGACCGCCCGTGCTCGAACCGTCTCCCCGCGAGACACCGGCGACGCCCGGGGCACGGCGCGACCCGTCGTCGGGTACGGGGGCGCCGGCCGCGGCTGCGCCCGCCGTGGTGTCGGCGCCACGCCTGCCGGTGCAGGCGAGACCGACCCGCGCCGGTGCCGACGAAGCGGTCGAGGATTCCCGAGGCGCGGCCGCCGGCCGCGGGCGGGGTGCGGCAGCCAGGAAGGGCGCGGCCAAGAAGCGCGCGGCGACGAAGGCAGCGCCGGCCAGGAAGGGCGCGGCCAAGAAGGGCGCGGCCAAGAAGGGCGCGGCGGCCAAGAAGGGCGCGGCCAAGAAGAGCGCGGCCAAGAAGGGCGCGGCGGCGCGATCGGCGGCCGGCTCCCGGTCGGCCACCGCGGCCGGTCGCACGACGCGCGCCACGCGAGCGACCGGCGCCGCCAAGGCGAGCCGCGCCACGAAGGCGGCGCCCACCAAGAAGGCGGCGGCCAAGAAGGCAGCGGCCGGGCCCAGCGGACGGGCGGTGGCCCGGGCGGCCGGGCGTACCGGCGCGGCTCGGCAGCCGACCGCCGCCAACCGGCGCGCCGTGCGCAAGGCGGCCGCGCCCAAACAGGCGACCAAGGCCACCGCCGGCCGGCGGGCGGCGACGTCCGGTCGCGGCCGCACGACCAAGGCTGCCAAGACCGAGCCCGATCACCGAGATCCTCGTAGCCGGGCCGCCGACGCGTCCGTGGCCGACACCGACCTGACAGCCAGGCGCAGCCACTTGGCGCGTCCCGCCTCCCCAATGAAGTCGGCCAACGCCGCGCCCCCTCCCGGCGCCGTGCGGCCGCCGGTTCCGCCCCGCCCCGCCCCGCCCGCTCGCCCTTCGCCGCACCCGACCCGGCCCGTCGACGACGGATTCCGCGTGCTGGAGGCCACCGGCGACGAAGGCGAGGTCCGCCTGTCGCCGCCGCGTCAGGCCGTCCCGGTCCCCGCTGCCGAGCCTCCCCCCCGCCGGGAGCCGTCGTTCCCGCAGGCGCAGCCGCCGCCCCAGCCGCCGCCTCCCCGGCCCGGACCGGAGGGGCGGGCTGCGCAGGGCAACGGCGAGGCGCCACGCCGCCGCCCGGCCCCGCCCCCCGCCGCCTCGCCGGCTGCCGCCGCGCCGCCTCGTCGGGCATCGCAGTCGCCGTCCGGGTCGGCGGCGGGCGCCGATCAGCGCTTGGCCCGTCGCCTTGCCACCCGGGGCAACGGCGGCGACGCCCGTGCCGTCCCGCCCGCCCGCTCGGCGTCGGCGTCGCGACCGGCGGGCGATCACGACCCCGAACAGCTTTGGCACGGCCCGGGCTCCGGCGAGCCCGCCCCCGCCGTGCGCATCCGGGCCGACGTGGCCGCGGCCACCGTACGCCGCGACGTCGACCGGCCTGAGCCGCCCGCCGCAGCGGCCGGGGGCGAGCGCCCGAGGCGCCGCCGGGAGCGCCCGCTGCGGGCACGGTAACGTCGAGCGCCCATGGCCACCGGCCGTCGGCCCGCTCCCGCCGCTTCCGCTCCTTCCACACGCGCTGCTGTCGCCGTCGCCTCGTCCGGCGACGAGGCGATACGGGGCGCCGGCGCCCCCGAACACGACCTGTCGGCGCTCGCCGACGACCTCGTTCGCCTCGCTCGCGCCCGTGGGCTCGATGCGGTGGGCATCACCGATGCCCGTCCCTTCGACCGCGCCCGTCGGGCCCTGGAGGAACGCAAGGCGGCGGGCCTCCACGGCGGCATGCACTTCACCTACGGCAACCCCCGGCGCGCCACCGACCCGTCGGCGACACTCCCCGGCGCCCGCTCGCTCGTCGTCGCCGCCCGCGCCTACCGCCGCACGGCGCCGCTCCCCGCGCCCGCCGCGCCCGCCGCGCCACGGGGCCAGGTTGCCCAGTACTCGTGGCGTGACCACTACGCCCCGCTGCGTGACGCCCTCGGCGCGGTGGCCGCCGCCCTCCACGCCGCGGGCTGGCGGGCCCGGGTCCTGGTCGACGACAACGCCCTTGTCGACCGCGAAGCCGCCTACCGAGCGGGCATCGGCTGGTTCGGCAAGAACGCCAACCTGCTGATCCCCAACGCGGGCTCGTGGTTCGTCCTCGGCTCCGTCGTCACCGATGCACCGCTGCCGACCGACGCCGACGCCGACGCCGCCGCCGAGCCCGTGGCCGACGGGTGCGGCTCGTGCACCCGGTGCCT
>JAHWKQ010000230.1 GCA_019347785.1 Actinomycetota bacterium | reverse complement strand
CCGGTCGGCACCGCCGCTGCGGTCAGGTCGGTCTGGTTTGTGATCACGCTGGCTGCCGCCGCCGCGGCCCCCAACTCGACGACGCCGGCGAACGGAGCCACGACGCGCTCGGCCTCGGCCTGCTCGGCCGCGGCGGCCGCGGCGGCCCGCGCCTGCGCCGCCTGGGGCGCGGTCGCCGCCGCCACGGCCTCGTTCAACGCCGCCGACAGGGACCGGGCGACGCCCCGCTGCTGCCGGGCCAGAGCCCGGCCGGTCGCCACCAGGGACGACCGCGTGGACAGGTAGGAGGACCCGACGGCGTCGATGGCCGCCCTGGCAGCCCGCCGGGCGGCGACGGGCCCGCGGGCGGCCTCGCGCCGCGCGGCCCGCAGCCGGGGGCGCACCCGCTGGTCGAGCCGGGCCACCGCGGCCTGGAAGGACCGCTCGACCGCTCCGGCTCGCGCGGGGATGGCGATGTCGCCCGCCGACTCGGCCGCGGCCTGCGCCGCCTCGGCCTGCTCCAGCGCGAGCTCGACCTGGGACGACGACAGCTCGACGACCGTCTGCCCCCCTCGCACCCGGTCGCCGCTCCGGGCTTCCAGGGCCACGACGACGCCCGGGACCTCCGCCGCGACGTCCTGGTGGGCGGCCGCCTCGACCCGGGCCGGGGCCGCCACCGTCTGGGTCACGGCGCCACGGGCGACCGCCGCGGTCTCGACCCGGGGAGGCTCCTGTCCCGTGCACCCGGCTACCGCCAGCAACGCGCATATCGCGACACGGAGGGCACGGGCACGCACGGATCATGGCTCCTTCCCGCAGAGGGCCGCCCCACCTCTGCCCGCATTCCGGGGACGACGCTGTGCGCCGCCAGGGTATGCGTCGGCGAGCGGCCGGTCCCCGGGCGCCCGGAAGACGCCTAGTCGCGGCGGGCGAGCAGGTCGGGCAGGTCGAAGGCCAGGTCCGCGATGTGGCCCGCGCAGCAGCGGTGCGTCTCCAGGTGGCCGGGCAGCCGCTCGTCCACGACGCCCCTCAGCGCGCGCACCCGAGCGGTCACGTCGCCGGCGGCCACGTCGACCAGATCGCTGTGCTCAGTGACGGTGCGAACCGCCTTGCGGCAGCAGCCAAACACCGGCATGTAGTCGCGCCAGGGGGCCTCGAAGGCCTCGAGGACGACGGCGGTGGGGGCGGGCGCGGAGCCGGTCATCGTCGTCACTCCCTCGGCAGACAGCTGGCTGGTGGATCCGTGCCCCCAGCCTACTCAGGGGTGGGGGGGTCGCAACGACCCCGCTCAGTCGCCGGCCAGCTCCCCGGCGCGCAGCTTCGCGGCCTCGATCGCGTTGAGGAAGGCGGCTCGCACGCGCTCCTGCTCGAGGACACGGACGGCCGAGATCGTCGTGCCGCCCGGCGACGTGACCGACTCACGCAGCTCGACCGGGTGCCTGCCGGTGTCGCCCAGCATCTTGGCGCTGCCGACCATCGTCTGCACGACGAGCTGCGTCGCCACGTCGCGCGACAAACCCAGCAGGATGCCCGCGTCGATCATCGCCTCGGCCAGGAGGAACACGTACGCCGGCCCCGAGCCCGACAGGGCCGTGACGGCGTCGAGGTGCCGCTCGTCGACGTGCACGACCTTGCCGACGTGCCCCAGGATCTGCTCGGCGACGTCCATGTGGCCGGCCTCGGCCCGACGTCCCGGCGCGATCGCGCTCATAGCCTCGTCGACCTGCACCGGCACGTTGGACATGACCCGCACGACGGGGACGTCCGACCCCAGCAGCCGCTCGATGACGGTGGTCGGCACACCGGCCGCGACCGACACGACCGTCTGCTCGGCGTGCACCTTGGGGGCGATCTCGGTCAGCAGGGCGCGCATGTCCTGCGGCTTGACCGCGACCAGGATCACGTCGGCCTCGGCGGCCGCCGCCACCGAGTCGGTGTCGACGCGGACCCCGAAGGCCGCCGCGAGCCGCTGCGCGTGCTCGGGGCGGCGCACGGTGCAGCGCACCTGCCCGGGTGTCACCCAGCCGGACCGCAACAGCCCCTTGAGCAGCGCCTCGCCCATCCGCCCGGCGCCCAGGATGACCAGCGTTCCGTCCATGGCGGCGCAGACTACCCCGGGGGTGTGGCCCGCTCGACCGTGACGCCCAGGATGCCCGCCATGTGCGCCAGGGTGTGCTCCTGCACCTCGTCGCCGGGATGCTCCGGGGCGTCGAACGTGGCCGTGGCGTCGGCGGCGACCGTCACCTGGATGTCGCGGTTGCGCAGGTCAGCGGCGGTGTGCTGCACGCAGATGTCGGTGCAGACCCCGCAGATGCGGACGCGGTCGACGTCGAAGCGGTGCAGCAGGCCCTCGAGCTGGGTCTCGAACATGGCCGAGTAGCGGCGCTTGGGGACCAGCCAGGTGTCGTCGCGATCCCGGTAGACGCTCAGCTCGTCGACGAGCTCGGCCTCGTGGCTGCCCCGCACGCAGTGGACGGGGAAGATGCGGAACTCCAGATCGTCGGGCTCGTGCGTGTCGGCCGTGAAGATGACGTGCGCCCCGCGCGCGAGCGCGGCCTCGACCTCCTCGATGACGCGGGGCAGCACGGCCAGGCAGCGTTCGCTCCCGAGGTTGCCCTCCCGCAGGAAGCCGTTCTGCATGTCCACGACGATGAGCGCCTCGCTCATCGGATCTTCCTCTCCTCCCCGGCGGTGATCGGGTTGGGCGTCAGCCCGGCGCCGGCCCGCCAGGTCTGCTCGGCGTCGATGTACGTGGCGAAGCCTAGCCGCAGCGCCGTGTCGAAGGCCTCGTCGGCGGCGACCAGCAACTGGCCCATGAGGGTGTCGAGCCCGGCGAGCGTCACCGCGCCGGCGGGCAGCAGCCCGACCAGCAGGACGTCGCCGGCGTCGGCGACGGCGAAGCGCAGCACGTAGGTACGCAGGTTGCGTCGCAGCAGGTAGCGGAAGAACGCCGCCTCGTTCTCGTCGGGCGCCCGCACGAAG
>JAHWKQ010000229.1 GCA_019347785.1 Actinomycetota bacterium | reverse complement strand
CCGCGACGACCTCTCCCGGAGGTGGCGGGCGACCATGTCGGCGTCGCCCCGGCGCACCGGCCCGGTCAGCGCCGCCGCGCCCCGCTCGGCGGCGTTCGCCGCGGAGGTCGTCACCAGCGGCCCGAGCAGCCGGCCGGGGTCGGTGACGCCGGCGCCCAGCAGCAGGTCGCGCGCGAGCGTGACAACCGTGGCGGTCGCGTTGGACCCCACCGTCAGCCCGGCGTGGTACAGGGTCCGTGACCGCTCTGGGACCGTCACCGGCCTGCCGCGCAGGTCGGTGACCAGCACCCGGGCCCAGCCCAGGTCGGCGGCCCCGGCGGTCACCGCCCAGGTCACCCCCACCAGCCCCTCCAGGGCCGTGTCCGGGTCCGGGAAGGTGTGCGCCGGGTGGCAGGCGGCCACGGCGGCGCCCGCCAGGCGCACCGGCTCGAGCACGGCCGTGCCGTGCCCGCCGCTGACGTGCACCACGCGCGCGCCCTCGCGAACCCCGTCGCCGGCGGCGATGTCGCGCGTCACCGGCGCCAGGGCGTCGTCGGGGACGCACAGGACCACCAGGTCGCCGGCCCGGACGGCCTCGACCGCCGGCAGCGGACGCGCGTCGGGGAGCCGTCCGACGAAGGCGTCCAGGGCGCGCCGGCCGCGGCCGGCGACCGCCACGACCCGGTAGGGGCCCCGCTGCAGAGCCAGCCCGAGGGTCGTCCCGACCCGGCCGGGCCCGATCACGGCCACCCGCCTCACGGCGCCACCCGCGACGCGGGCAGTCGCACCTGCGTGCCCACGGCGCGCACCCCCTCCACCGGCGCGATCCGCGCCAGCGCCGTCGCGAGGCTGGTGCCGTCGGGCAGGGCCATGCCCGGCGCCACCTCGATGAGCGGCACCAGCGCGAAGGCGCGCTCGCACAGGCGCGGGTGGGGGACCACCAGGTCGGGGCGGCGCACCCGGCGTCGGCCGTACAGCAGGATGTCCAGGTCGACGGTCCGGGGCCCCCAGCGGTCCTCGCCGCCCTGATTCCGTCGGACCCGGCCCAGGCGCGCCTCGATGCGCGCGCACACCCCCAGCAGACGGCGCGGAGACCGACGGGTGGCCACGCGCACGGCCATGTTCAGGTACGGCCCCTGCTCGGGGCCCCCGACGGGCTCGGTCTCGTAGACGCCCGACACCGCGTCGACGCGGGTGCGCGCGTCGAGCTCGAGCAGGTCGACGGCGTCCTGCAGGTAGCCGAGGCGGTCCCCCAGGTTGCTGCCGACCCCGATGAAGGCGAACTCCTCGCGCAACCTCATTCAGCCGACCGCCTGCCGGCGCTCACGGCGCAGCGTCACGGCGACGTGGTCGACGCCGACGGTCAGCGGCGCGTCCGGCTTGGCCACGCGCACGGACACGGCCCGCGCGGGGGTCGCCGACAGGACCAGGTCGGCCAGGTGGGAGGCGAGCGCCTCGATCAGGTCGAAGCGGGTGGTGGCCACCTCGTCGGCCAGCCGGGCGGCCAGCGACCCGTAGTCCACCGTGTCGGCGAGGTCGTCGGTGGCGGCCGCCCGGGACAGGTCCAGCTCGACACCGACGTCGAGGAGGAAGGCCTGTCCATCGCGCCGCTCGACCTCCGACACGCCATGGTGCCCGAGCGCGCGCAGGCCGGTGATCTCGATGCGGTCCACACGGCGCAGGATAGCCGGGGGCCTCAGGCGACCGGCGCCCCCGGCGGGACCTCCGGGCGCGGGGGGCGGCCCTGCCCCGCCGGAGCCCGGGGCCCGGCGTCGTCGGGGTGGAGCAGGTGCACCGCCCCGCCGGGCGCGACCGCGCCCAGCAACAGGAACTGGCTGGTGAAGCCGGCGATCCGCTTGTCCCCGAGGTTGACCGCCCCGACGACGAGCCGGCCCATCAGCTCCCCGCTCGCGTAGCCACGCACCTGGGCGCTGGTGCGCAGCGTGCCGACGGCCGGCCCGAAGTCGACGGTCAGCTTCCACGCCGGCGCCCGCGCCTGGGGAAAGTCCTCCAGGTCGACCACGCGCCCGACGCGCAGGTCCAGGGCGGCGAAGGCCTCCATGCCCACGTCGGGCTTGCGCGGCAGCCGCTCGGGCGCCTGCTCACCCATCGCGCTCAACCGCCCGGGGCGCCGACGACCGCGTCGGCGACGCGCACGGCGCGCACCGTGGCGGCGACGTCGTGCACGCGCAGCACCGACGCGCCCTCCCGCACGGCCAGCGCGGCGCAGGCCAGGCTGGCCTCCAGGCGCTCGTCGGCGCCCCCGTCGCCGAGCACCCGGCCCAGGAAGCTCTTGCGTGAGGCCCCGACCAGCACCGGCCGGCCAAGCCCCCGGAACTGGCGCACGGCCCGCAGCAGGAGCAGGTTCTGCACGGCCGTCTTGGCGAAGCCGATCCCGGGGTCGACCAGGATCCTGCGGGGGTCGATGCCCGCGGCGGCGCAGCGGGCCACGCCGGCGGCCAGGTACTCGTAGACCTCGGCAACGACGTCGTCGTAGTCGGTCCTGGTCTGCATGTCGCCCGGCGTCCCGCGGCTGTGCATGAGCACGTAGGCGGCGCCCGTGGCGGCGACGGCCTCCAGCAGCCGCGGGTCACGCCCCCCGGAGACGTCATTGACGATGTCGGCGCCGGCCGCCACCGCCGCCGTGGCCACCGCGGGCCTGGTGGTGTCGACACTGCGCACGGCGTCGACGTCCGCGAGCGCCTGGAGCACCGGCACGACCCGCCGCAGCTCCTCGGCCTCGGCGACCGCGACGGCGCCGGGGCGCGTGGACTCGCCCCCCACGTCGAGCACGTCGGCGCCCTCGTCGGCCAGCCTGCGGGCGTGGCCGGCCCCCACCCCGGGATGGCCCTCCGGGTACAGCAGGCCGCCGTCGGAGAACGAGTCGGGCGTGACGTTGACGACGCCCATGACGCGCGGGGCGGTGTCGGTCGCCAGGGTCCGCCCACCCGGCAGCGCGAGCGGGGGCGCCGGGGCCCGCCAGGCGGCGACGGCCCGGCGCA